>DASYUQ010000070.1 GCA_036001065.1 Candidatus Methylomirabilota bacterium | reverse complement strand
GCGCCAGTCCGCCGATGTCGTGGCCGCGAAGGCGGATGCGCCCGGCGTCGGGGCTGAGCGCGCCGCTGATCAGGTTGAAGAGCGTCGTCTTCCCCGACCCGTTGGGGCCCATGATGCCCAGCAGCTCGCCCTCCTCGAGGGCGAAGCTGACCTCGTGGACGGCGCGGACGCCGCCGAAGGCCTTCGACACGCGCTCCACCTGGAGCAGGGGCATGGCGCGGGGTTAGAAACCCCTCAGCCTCCATACGAGGTGGCGGAGTAACGGGATGAAGACAAAGAGAACAGATCGACCTTCGTTGGCGCGTGGGGACGCTTGAAGAGTATCCAGATCAGACCCACCCAGTAAGCCGCCGCGGCACAAGACCAGAGCTGAAGGACGGCGCCGCCATCGAGAGTCGTGGCGGCCAGAAGACCAATGGCGATCTGAAAGACCAACGAGACTTGAAGGGCACGCCAATACTCTTTTGAAAATGACGAGCTAAGGGGCACGGTCTTTCTCGTGCTGCTTCTCCAGCAGGTGCTGCTCGATAACACGCCCGCCATAAAATCCAAACACCACATACACCAGCGCCGGAAAGATCACCGCGATCCAAACGTGGCGCTCCTTCAGGGGGTGGTCCAGATCACGAGCCATCCATGAGAGGAGCAGCCCGAGCAAACTGGAAAGACCCGCGATGACGTGGATGTACCGAGGGACCCAAAACCCGCTCTTCCACCACAGGAACAGCGAGACGAGGCCCCCGACGATCACAAACGGCAGCGTCAGGGCGTGGAGAAGGTCGAGTGCGGTATCCATAGGCTATCTCACGGGCATCAGGCGATGGTTCTTGGCAGACCGGCCCTTGCTCGCGAGGCCGACGGGCGAAATCCGTAGACGACCAGGAGGGCCCCCGTGATCATGGCGAGGACGAGAGAGAGCAGAAGAACCTGCACCACCAGTTCCTTCCACGGGGCTGCGCTGTACCCGGCTCCCGACAGGGGTGTCAGGCGACTGGTCCCCCACGCAGCGGCCAGACACGTGGTGCCCCAATTGACGTAGGTTCCGTACAGGAACACGCCCATCGTGAGCCTGGCCTGCACCGGGCCCAACGCCACCAGGCCCCAGGCCAGGCCGAGAGCGATCAACACCAGGGCATTCAAGACACCCGTCAAGTGGGCGGCCAGCGCCATCTTCTGGTTCAGGAACGCAGGTATTGCCACTCCCGTAAACAGCGCCAGCAGAAACAGCACGAAACCCGCGCGTACCAGGGTCCGCTCTGGCTTCCCGGTCTCCATTTCAGCCCCCCCGCATCAGCGCTTCGCGAACGGCGGCGCCGGGTAGGCCAGCGGCGCCGTGGCCGACTCCCGGGGCCAGATCAGCTCCTGCTTGCCGTTGAGCCACTGCACGAACACCGACTGCACGATGCCCGTGCCGTCGGGGCGGAACTTGACGGGCCCGATCACGGTGGTCATGTCGGTGGCGGCGATGGCGTCGCGCACCTTCTCCCGATCGAGGGAACCGGCACGCGTGACGGCGGCGGCCAGGATCTGCACGCACGCGTACGCGGGTCCGGCGATGGGATCGGCGGGGCGGCCGATCTTCTTGACGTGAGCCTCGTTGAGCTCCTTCACGCCGGGCGCCTTCACGGCATTGTGCCAGCCGGGCCCCAGCACGACAAAATCACCGTCCTTGCCCAGGTTCTTCGACCAGATGGGTGGATCAGGAGCCCGGATGAAGACCGTGAGCTTCGGTGTATACCCGAGTTCCTTCATCTGCTTGATCATGGTCATGCCGTCGGGAGGCGTGGGCAGCGCGAAGACGGCGTCGGCGTTGGCCGCCTTGGCCTTCAAGATGAGGTCGGAGAAGTCCTTCGCGCCCGGGGCGTACTCGCCCTGCACGATCACCTGGTAGCCGGCCGCCTTGCCCGCCTCGGTCCAGGCGGTGGCCATCTCGCGCCCCCAATCCGTCTTCTCCTGGAAGATCGCCGCCGTCTTCGGGCGCTCGGCGGCGGGGATGGTGGCGAGCAGCCCCTGTGTCTGCTGGCCGATGTCGGGGGACTTCCAGAAGGGCGAGAAGAGGTAGCGGAAGCCCTGCTGGTGGACCTTGTAGAGCGCGAAGGCCACGCCCAGGTAGGGGATCCTGTTCTTCTCGCCCACGGAGGCGGCGGCGGCGTGGAGGTCCGATCCGAACCCGCCGAGGTAGGCGACCACGCCTTGCGCCGCCAGCGTCTCCAGGCGGCTCACCGTCTTGGTGGCGTCGGACTCGTCGTCGAGGAGGACGAGCTCCAGCGTCATCTTCCTGCCGCCCACGGTGACGCCCCCGGCCGCGTTCAGCTGCTCGACCGCGATCTCGTATCCCGCCCGCACCTGGGCGCCCCCGGCGCCGTAACGGCCGGTGAGGGGGACCACGGCTCCGACCTTGACGGACTCCGCCCACGCGGCGAGCGGCCCGACACCGAGGAACGCGAGCACGAGCAGGGCCAGCACTTTCATCGATCTCCTCCTGTCGAAGATTCGGTCAGTGGCCCCACACCAGACGGGCCGTCTCCGCCACCCGGTGGAGCTTGCGGCGCTGATCCTCCGGGGTGATGCGGTTGCCCTCCAGGGTGGAAGCGAAGCCGCACTGGGGGCTGAGGGCCAGCCGTTCCAGCGGGATGAACTTCGTTGCCTCGTCGATGCGCCGGCGGAGCTCGTCCACGGACTCCAGGCGTGGCTTCTTCGTCGTCACCAGCCCCAGCACCACCACCCGATCCTCGGGCACCGAACGCAGCGGCTCGAAGCCCCCCGAGCGCTCGTCGTCGTACTCGAGGAGGAAGCGCTGGAAGCGGCTCCGGCCGAACACCCGGGCGATCGGTTCGTAGCCGCCGCTGGCGTAGAACATCGACTGGTTGTTGCCGCGGCAGATGTGGAGCGCGAAGGTGATCCCCGGGTGGTCGCCGATGACCGCGTTGTCCATCTCGACGCAGGCGTCGATGAGCCGGTCGGGGTCGCTGCCCCGCCGGCGATAGCCCTCGCGGAGCGCAGGGTCCAGCAGCGCGGCGTACTGGGGGGCGTCGATCTGGACGTACGTACAGCCGAGGCGGACCAGTTCCTCCACCTCGCGGCGGGTGACGTCGACGACGTCGGCGAGGTAGGCGTCGCGCGTCGGGTAGGCGCCCTTCGACTTCACGGGGTCCCAGTAGGCCGCCGCCTGCTGCGTGCTGATGAGGGTGACCTTCGCGGGCCGCGAGGTCCGCGCGCGCAGGTAGACGAACTCCTCGGCGCCCATGCTCCGGCGCCAGCGGAGCTTGTCGACCACCACCGGCCGCTTGAAGACGAGCTCCCCGCCCTGCTCGTTGTGAAAGGGAATGGCCCAGCCCCCGAACTTGTCGAAGCCGTCGAGGGCCTCGATCAGGTGGCCGAAGAAGGCGTAGCGTCTGAGCTCGCCGTCGGTGACGGCGTCGAGGCCCGCGGCCTCCTGCAGCGCAATGGCCTCGTCCACCGCGCGGTCCTCGATGCGCTTGAACGCGGGGGGACGCAGGCGGCCGGCCTCCAGCGCCTCGCGCGCCTCCACGAGGTCCACCGGTCGAAGGAGGCTTCCCACCACGTCGCTCCGGATGGGCACGGGCCCCACCTCTAGTGTTCCGTCTGGGCAGTCATGTTAACGATCGCCGCGCTCGCGCCGCTGCCGGCGGGGCCGACGGGCACGTGCGGCAGGGATCGCGGGACCACGCGGCACGCGTCCGCGGCCCCGTGGCGGCTGGGCTCCACCTGGGGACGCGGGGTCCGTGGCCAGCGGGCGGGAACGGGTCCCGGCGAACCCTGCCGCACGCGCCCGTCGGCCCCGGCGCCGCATGCCGGCAGGCTCTTAACATGACTTCGAGGACGGGACACTAGAAGTAGGCCTGACCGGGGCCGACGGGTGGCGTCCACTCGCACGCGCCGAAGGGGCCGTCGCCGTGCTGCCGCACGTAGGCGATCCGCCGGTGGGCCGTGGGCAATCCCTTGCCCAGCGTCACGCTCAGCCAGTCGAGCACGTACTCGTGGCAGTCCAGCGCGCCCAGGTTGGGCAGTTTCCAGAGC
>DASYUQ010000069.1 GCA_036001065.1 Candidatus Methylomirabilota bacterium | reverse complement strand
GATCAACGGCTCTACACCGGAACGACGCACGACCTCCGCACCCGAATCAAGCTGCACGCTGACGGAAAGGTGCGCGCGACCGCTTACCGACGGCCACAGGTACTCGTGTACTACGAGGCCGGCCTGAGTGGCGATGATGCGGTTCGCCGGGAACGGTTCTTGAAGACGGGGAAGGGTAAACGCTTCTTGCGCAACCGCCTCGCGTCGTTCCTGGCCAGATTTAGTACTAACAAGTTGGAACGGCACTAGTTGGCGAGGGCGAGCAGCGAGTGCAGCAGCACGTTGGCGCCGTGCTCGATGGCGGTCCAGTCGCTCATCTCGTCCACGCGGTGGCTGCGCCCGCCCTGCGAGGGAATGAAGATCATCCCCGCCTCGGTGATCAGCGTCAGATTCTGCGCATCGTGGCCGGCGGCCGAGTAGAGGCGTTGCCATTTGAGGCCGAGCGTCCCACAGGCTCCCTCGATGGCGGCCTGCACGCGTGGCGAGCAGCGCGCGGGCCTCGTCGCCGACATCGACCGGATCTCGACCTCGATGCGGCGCTCGCGCGCGACCCGTTGGGCCAGCGCGGCACACTCGGCCGCGAGCCGGTCGAGCACGTCGGGCTCCGGGTCGCGCATCTCGTGGACGAGCTCGGCGCGTCCCGGCACGATGTTGGACGCGCCGGGGTGGACGTGGACGACGCCGAAGTTGGTGACGCTGCGGCCGCTGCCCCGCGTGACGACGAGGTCGCGCGCCTGCAGCGCGAAGTCGGCGGCCGCCAGGAACGCGTCCCGGCGGCGTTCCATGGGCGTCGTCCCGGCGTGGTCGGCCTGGCCCGTGAAGACGACGCGCGAGCGCCGCACGCCCACGATGGCCTCGACGACGCCGATGGCGATCCCCGCCTCCTCGAGCCGCGGCCCCTGCTCGATGTGCAGCTCGACGTAGGCGGCGACCGATCCCGGCGGCGCCTGGGCCTCGCCGGCGCGAAGGGCGTCGAAGCCCGCCCGCCTCATCGCCTCGAGCAGGCGCTCGCCGTCCACGGCGGCCATCTCGGGGATGCGGGCGATGTCCAGGGTGGCGCAGAAGGCGCGCGAGCCGAAGAGGCTGCCGTACCGCCCTTCCTCGTCGCTCCAGGCGGCGACGGCCAGGGGGTGCCGCCGCGGGGCGCCGGCCTCGCGGATCGTTTGAAGACACTCGAGCCCGGCCAGGACGCCCAGCGCGCCGTCGAGGATGCCGCCCTCCGGCACGGTGTCGATGTGCGAGCCGGTGAGGATCGCCGGGGTGTCGGGGGCGAAGGCGCGAGCCCCGAGGGCGCCGAAGACGTTCCCGGCCGGATCCACCCACGACTCCAGGCCGGCCTGGCGCACCTCGGCGAGGAGCCACGCGCGCGCCTGCTCGTGCGGCGGGCTCCAGGCCGGCCGGGTGACGCCGCCCCCCGGCAGCGCGCCGAAGCGCGCGAGCGCGCCGATGCGCGATCTCAAGCGCGGCAGCCGGATTTGAATCACGGAAGGGCCAGTATAGCGCTTGACGAAGCCTGCATGACGTTCCTACAATGAATCACCGTTCAGTCCGTCGCTGGCGCCCTCCGGGAGGGACACTTGGATTTCTCGCTGACCCCTGAACAAGAAGCGTTCCAGACGCACGTGCGCGCGTGGCTCAAGGCCAACATGCCGCCCGAGTGGACCGAGCGTCTGGTCGCCAGCTCCGATATCCCCCGCCCCGAGGCCTACGACGTCCTCCGCCGGTGGCAGCGCCAGCTCTACGAGGCCGGGTTCATCGGGCTCACGTGGCCCAAGGAGTACGGGGGCCGCAGCCTGACCTTCATGGAGGAGATGATCCTCCACGAGGAGATGGCGCTGGCCAAGGCGCCGCCGATCCTCAATGTCCTGGGCGTGGGCATGGCGGGGCCGACGATCGTCGCCTACGGCAGCGAGGCGCAGAAGAAGCGGTACCTGGCCAGGATCCTGTCCTGCGAGGAGATCTGGTGTCAGGGCTATTCCGAGCCCAACGCCGGCTCGGACCTGGCGGCGCTGCAGACGCGGGCGGTGAAGGACGGCGAGCACTTCGTGGTCAACGGTCAGAAGGTCTGGACGTCGCTGGCCCACGTGGCCGACTGGATGATGCTGCTGGCCCGCACCGATCCCGCCGCCCCCCGGCACAAGGGGATCACCTACTTCCTGCTCGACATGCACTCGCCGGGCGTGACGGTGAAGCCGCTCCGCCAGATCACCGGCGACCCCGAGTTCAACGAGGTCTTCTTCGACAACGTCCGCCTGCACGAGTCCCAGGTGCTGGGCGGCGTCAACAACGGCTGGCAAGTCGGGCTGACGACGCTGATGTACGAGCGTCTGGCCCTCGGCTTCGGATTGCAGGTCAGGCTGCGCATCGCCCTGGATGGCCTCATCGAGATGGCGCGCCGGATGGAGAAGCACGGGCGGGTGACCACCAAGGACCCGCTCATGCGGCAGAAGATCGCCCAGCTCTGGATCGACACCGAGTGCCTGAAGCTGACGGGCGCCCGCGCCATCACGCGCCTGCTGCGCGGCGAGATCCCGGGGCCCGAGGCCTCCACCGGCAAGATGGGCTGGGTCGACACGCACCAGCGGCTGCAGGAGATCGCCATGGAGATCCAGGGGCCCTACGCGCAGCTGCCGCGCGGCTCCGACTGGGCGGTGGAGGGCGGCCTCTGGCAGTACAGCTTCCTCCGCTCGCGCGCCAACTCCATCGAGGGCGGCACCACCGAGGTCCAGAAGAACATCATCGGCGAGCGCATCCTCGGCTTGCCCAAGGGGTAGAGGTCGTGCGAGCCGCAGGGCGCCCGGGCAGCCGCAGGCGGACCGCGCCCGAGGCGAGCCTGTGAAGGGGTAGGGACAATGGACTTCGGCTTCAGCCAAGAGCAAGAGATGCTCCGCGCCACGGCGCGGAAGTTTCTGGAGAACGAGTGCCCGTCATCGTACGTGCGCGATCGCATGATCGAGCCGGCCGGCACGACCGACGAGTTCTGGGCCAAGCTCGCCGAGCAGGGGTGGCTGGGCCTGATCTATCCCGAAGAGTACGGCGGGAGCGGGCTCGGCTTCGTCGATCTCACCGTCCTGATGGAGGAGATGGGGCGGGTGGTGATGCCGGGGCCGTTCTTGTCCACGGTGCTGCTGGGGGGGCTCGCGATCTTCGAGGCCGGCTCGACCGAGCAGAAGAAGGAATGGCTGCCGAAGGTCGCGGCCGGCGAGGCCAGGGTGGCCCTGGCCTGGACGGAGCCGAACGCGCGCTGGGACGCCGGGGGCGTGACGGCCGCCGCCAAGCCGGCGGACGCCGGGTTCGTGCTGTCCGGCACCAAGCTCTTCGTCCTGGACGCCCACCTCGCGGACGTGCTCGTCGTCGTGGCCCGGACGACGGAGGGCAAGCAGCCCGAGCAGGGCGTGAGCCTCTTCCTCGTCCCCAAGGGCGCGGCCGGGCTCGAGGTCAAGCTGCTGCCCACCATGGACCAGACGCGCAAGCTCTGCGAGGTCGCGCTCCACGACGTGCGGGTGCCGTCCTCCGCGCTGCTGGGGCCGAAGGACGGCGGCTGGCCGCCGCTCGGCCGCGTGATCGAGCGGGCGACGGTGGCGCTCTGCGCCGAGATGTGCGGGGGCGCCCAGAAGGTCCTCGACATGACCGTCGAGTACGCGAAGATCCGCATCGCCTTCGGCAAGCCGATCGGCGCCTATCAGGGCGTCAAGCACAAGGCTGCCGACATGCTGGTGGACGTCGAGAACGCCAAGTCGCTGACGTACTACGCCGCCTGGGCGGTGGACGAGAACGGGCCGGAGGCCGCGCTGGCCACCTCGATGGCCAAGGCCTATGCCTCCGACGCGTACCGCAAGGTGGCCGCTGCCGGCATCCAGCTCCACGGCGGCATCGGCTTCACCTGGGAGCACGACCTGCACCTCTACTTCAAGCGGGCGAAGTCCTCGGAGCTCACCTTCGGCGACGCCACGCATCACCGCGAGAGGGTGGCCCAGCTCATCAACCTCTAGACTCGGAGGGGGGCTTCGAGACTCGGAAGGGGGGCTTCGCCCCCCTTCCGATGCCTCCCCCCAGGTTCCGATTGCGCGGGCAAAGCCCGCGCTCGAAACGCCCCCACTTCACGGCGCGGCGAACGACCTCTATATTGGCGGTGCGATGAGCGCCCCGACGCCGGTCGAGCCCAAGCCGGCCGCCTCCGTGCTCAGGATCGGAGGGGGCCGCGACGGCCCCCTCCGAGGCCTCCCCCCAGGGCTCGATTGCGCCGGCGAAGCCGGCGCTCGAGATTGCCCGCTCCCCGGCGCGGCCGGCGGCTCCTACTATAGGCGTCCGAAATGACTACCCTCTATAGGCGTCCGAAATGACTACCCTGACGCCGGTCGAGCCCAAGCCGGCCGCCTCCGTGCTCCTGGTCCGGCCGACGCCGCGTGGCGCCCCCGAGCCGCTGGAGGTCTACATGATCCGGCGCCAGAAGTGGATGAAGTTCCTGGGCGGCTACTACGCGTTTCCCGGCGGCAAGGTGGATCCTTCCGACGGCTCGCCGCAGAGCCTGGAGTGCTGCTACGGCCTGTCCCCCGAGGCCGCCGAGACGATCTTCCCCGGCGGCGACCTGCCGGCGCTCGCGTACTGGGTGACGGCGGTGCGCGAGCTGCTCGAGGAGAGCGGGCTCCTGCTGGCCTGCGACGCGCAGGGGCGGCCGATCGACGCCCGCCAGCCGCGCGTCGCCGATGCCATCGAGCGCGTGCGCAAGGCGGTCATGGACGACGAGGCCCCCTTCGCGGTGCTGCTCGCGCGGGAAAGCTGGTCCTGCGACCTGCGCCCACTGCGCTACCTCTCCCACTTCATCACGCCCACGGCCAGTCCGATCCGCTTCAGCGCACGCTTCTTCCTCTGCCCGTTGCCGGCCGACCAGGCCCCGCGCCTGTTCACCGAGGAAACGTCGGAGGGCTTCTGGATCGCGCCCGGCGAGGGCTACCGGCGCTTCCGGGCGGGCCAGATGGCCATGGCCGAGCCGGCCGAGTACGGGCTCGGCTACCTGGCCCAGTTCGAGTCGCTGGACGCGTTGTGGGCGGCGCACGCCGACGGCCGCCACAAGTTCCACGGCATCATCGACCGCATCGACCAGTTCTGGAAGAACTTCGACTGGAAGGCGAGCCGCTGGCGGCGGTGACGTCGATGGCCAACGCCGTCACCGCCTTCCTCGACGACCGTCTGGCCGCCCGCCAGGGCGACCGATCCGCAATCGTCACACCGTCCGCGACGAGCACGTATGGCGAGCTTCTCACCGCCGTCAATCGGACGGGCAACGCGCTGCGCGCCCTCGGCGTGGAGCCCGAGCAACGCGTGGCGCTGCTGCTGCCCGACGGCGTCGAGTGGGCGGCCGCCTTCTTCGGCGCGCTCCGGATCGGCGCCGTGGCGGTGCCGCTCAACACGCGTCTGGCCCCCGCCGACTTGGTCGCCCTGCTCCGCGACAGCCGGGCGAAGGTTCTCGTCGGCGACGCCGGGCTCGTGGCGCCCCTCCGGCCGGCGCTCGCCGAGCTACCACGGCTGAAGGTGATCGAGCCGGAGGATCTCCTGCGCGGCGGGGCGCCTGCGCTCGATCCCGAGCCGATGAGCGACGACGACATGGCCTTCTGGCTCTACACCTCGGGGACGACCGGCGCGGCCAAGGCGGCGGTGCATCTGCACCGCGACCTGCTGGCGTGCCGTCACTACGGGCTCCACGTCCTCCGGGCGACGGCGGGGGACCGCGTCTTCGCGACCTCCAAGCTGTTCTTCGCCTATGCCCTCGGCAACGGGCTGCTGATCCCGCTCTACGTCGGCGGCCAGACTTTTTTGCATCCGGCCTGGCCGGACCCGGCGATCGTCGCCGCGGCGATGACCCGCTTCCGCCCGACGCTCTTCTTCTCGGTGCCGACCTTCTACGCGCGCCTGCTGCGCTCCGACCTGCCCCGGGCAACGTTCGCTTCCCTCCGTTGCGCGGTGTCCGCCGGCGAGCGGCTGCCGGAGGAGGTCTACCGGGCGGTGCGCGAGCGCTTCGGTCTGGAGATCCTCGAGGGCATGGGCGCGACGGAGACGATCTTCATGGTGCTGTCGAATCGACCAGGTGAGAGCCGCGCCGGCTCGTCGGGCACGCCGGTGCCCGGCACCGAAGCCCGGCTCCTGGACGGCGACGGCCGCGAGGTGGCCGAGGGCGCTGAGGGCGTGCTGCATGTGAAGACGCCGTCGGCCAGCCCCTTCTACTGGAACCGGGCGGAGCAGTCGCGGCGCGCGTTCGTCGGTGAGTGGTTCAGGACCGGCGACGTCTACGCCCGCGACGCCGAGGGTTTCTATCACCATCGCGGGCGGGAAGACGACCTCTTCAAGGTCGCCGGGATGTGGGTGGGGCCGGGGGACGTCGAGGCGGCCTTGCTCGCCCATCCCGACGTGGCCGAGGCGGGCGTGGTGGGCGCCGAGGACGAGAGCGGGCTCACCAAGCCCTTCGCGTTCGTCGTACCCAAGGCGGGGGCGGATGCCGCGTTCGCCGGAGCGCTGGCGCGGCTGGCGGAGGAAAAGCTCGCCCCCCACCAGCGCCCCCGTCGGATCTTCGTCGTCCCGGAGCTCCCGCGCACGGCCACCGGCAAGCTCCAGCGCTTCCTCCTCCGCGCGCGCGTTCGCTGATGCCGACCCACACGACCACCGTCCGCGTGCGGTGGAGCGAGTCCGATCCCGCCGGCATCGTCTTCTACCCGCGCTTCTTCGAGTGGTACGATCTCGGCACCGAGGCGATGTTCGAGTCGCTGGGGCTGCCGTGGCCGGAGCTGTTCCCCAAGTACGACATCGTCGGGGTGCCGATCGTGGAGTCGGGAGCCACCTTCCTGGTGCCGGTGCGCTACGGCGATGTCGTGTCGATCCGGTCCAGTGTCGCCTGGGTGAAGGAGAAGACCTTTCGGATGGAGCACGAGATTTCGGTGGGGGGCACTCTCCGCGCGCGCGGCTTCGAGATCCGCGCCTGGGTGGGCCGCCCGGACACGCCGGGCGGGCGGCTTCGGACCAGGCCGATCCCCGAGGAGGTCGCCCGCCGGCTCAAGGAGGGAGCCAGCCATGGGTGAGCTGATCGCGGTCTACCTCACGGTCCACACGCCCCGCTACTGCACGTACGAGGCGGCCTTCGCCGGCAAGCTCGCGCACCCCGACTTCCAGGCCGTGCGCGACGGGCTCGTCGAGCAGGGCCGACAGCTGGCCGGCGTCCAGCCCGACGTCGTCGTCATCAACTCCTGCCACCTCGTCGCCACCTTCCCCACGGTCGTCGACGGCACCCCGCGACATCGCGGCATCCTGACGGCGCAGGAGGCCCCCGAGCTGATCCATGGCGTCGAGTACGACTTCCCCGGCGACTACGAGCTGGCTGCGGCCATCATCGACCGCGGCCGGGCGGCCGGTCACCTGTGCACGCTGGCCGACGACGTGCACTACCCGTTGGACTACGGAACCGTCATGCCGCTCGTGTGTTATCTCGACCGGACCCAGCGGATTCCCGTGGTGCCGGTGTCGGTCACGCTGGCCAACGACCTGGAGGAGTGCTTCATGTGGGGCCAGTACGTCGTGCGGGCGGCGCGCGAGCGCCGGCGCCGGGCGGCGTTCGTCGCCAGCGGCAGCGTCAGCCACAAGCTGGTCCGCGGTCCCGAGCGGTGGCCGAGCCCGGAGGACCAGGAGCTGGACCACCGGTTCGCGCGCATGCTGGCCGACGGCGAGTACGAGAAGCTCCGGGCGTGGCTGCCGGAGTACGTGGAGACGGTGGAGGCGGAGATGGGCGGGCGGCACCTGGCGATGATGCTGGGGGCGCTCCTCGAGTCCGGCCGGCGCTTCGCGGCCACGCTGCACGCCTACGGGCCGTCCTCCGGCAGCGGCAACTACGTCATCTCCATGTTCTAGTGCCGTTCCAACTTGTTGATACTAAATCTGTCCACGAACGACGTACACGGTGCCTTCCTAGGCGCGAATAGTTGGAACGGCACTAGGCGGGGCGGGCGGCTGGATTGGCGCGGCCGGTTCTGCTAAAATCCCGCCGCCCTCGAGTCCTATAACGCCCCGTGCGTGTCCCGCACGGGGAGCGAGAGGAGATAGTCGTGCGCACAACCATCCGTGCCCTTCTCGTCGGCCCCCTCGTCGGTCTGGTGGTGGTCGGCCAGGCCCTGGCGGCCGAGACCGTGAAGATCGGGTTCATCACCTCGCTCTCGGGGCCGGCCGGTATCATCGGCGAGCACATGAAGAACTCCGTCGAGCTGGCCCTCGACCACCTGGGGCGCAAGGTGGGCGGGCTCGACGCCGAGATGATCTACGGCGACGACCAGCGCAAGCCCGATGTCGGCAAGCAGCTCGCCGACGAGATGCTCAAGAAGCACAAGGTTCACTTCGTCAGCGGCATCATCTGGTCCAACGTCATGCTGGCCGTGGCCCCCACCGTCACCCAGGCCGGCACCTTCATGATCGGCACCAACGCCGGGCCCCACGAGCTGGCTGGCAAGATGTGCAGCGAGTTCTTCTTCACGACCTCCTGGCAGAACGACCAGACGCCCGAGGCGATGGGCAAGTACATGAGCGACCAGGGCCTCACCGACGTGTACGCCATGGCGCCCAACTATGCCGCCGGCAAAGACATGATTTCGGGGTTCAAGCGCTACTTCAAAGGACGCGTCGTGGACGAGGTGTACACCAAGCTCGGCCAGCAGGACTATCAGGCGGAGATCAGCCAGATCCGGGCCAAGAGTCCCAAGATCGTCTTCGTCTTCTATCCTGGCGACATGGGCATCCAGTTCTTGAAGCAGTACGCGCAGTCGGGCCTCCGCGGTCAGATCCCGCTCTACTCGGTGTACACGGTGGACGAGATCTCGCTCCCCGCGGTGAAGGAGGCGGCGCTCGGCCAGTTCGAGACCCGCTACTGGAGCCCGGATCTCAAGAACGAGGCGAACCAGAGGTACGTGGCCGACTTCAAGAAGAAGTACGGCAAGATGCCGGTGTTCTACGGGGCCCAGAGCTACGACGGCATCATGTTGATCGACTCCGCGGTGCGGGCGGTCAAGGGCGACCTCGCCAACAAGAAGGGCATGATCGCCGCCATGCGGAAGGCCGATTACAAGTCGACTCGCGGCAAGTACGCGTACAACGTGAACCACTTCCCGATCCAGAACTTCTACCTGCTCCGGGCGGTGCAGGCGCCGGACGGCGAGATCGTCATGCAGACCCAGAAGGCGGTGTTCGAGAACCACAAGGACGCCTACCACCAGGAATGCGGGATGAAGTGGTAGTCGCGTCCGCGGTGCGGCAGGCGGGGCGCGGGATCACCGCGCCCCCTTTTTTTGGGCCCGCGCGATGATCCTCCTCGTCCTCGAGCAGACCCTCAACGGCCTGCAGTACGGTGTCATGCTGCTCCTGATGGCCGCCGGGCTGACGCTGGTCTTCGGGATCATGAACCTGGTCAACCTCGCCCACGGCTCGCTCTATATGGTCGGGGCCTACCTGGCCACCGGGTTCCACCAGTGGACGGGATCGTTCCTGGTAGCGGTGCCGCTGGCGCTGGCCGCCACGCTGGTGGTCGGCATCGTGGTGGAGGTCGTTGCCCTCCGGACGCTCTACGAGCGGGACCACCTCGATCAGGTGCTGGCCACCTTCGGCCTGATCCTGTTCTTCAACGAGCTGGTCGCGATCGTCTGGGGGCGCGCCGCGCTCTACACGAGCCTGCCCGGGTGGTTGAGCGGGCACATGCTGGTGCTCCCCGGCGTGCGTTACCCCGTGTACCGCGCCCTGGTGATCCTGGTCGGCCTGGTGGTGGCGGCGCTGCTCTACCTGATGGTGACCCGGACCCGGCTCGGCATGCTCATCCGGGCCGGCGCCAGCAACCGGACCATGGTGGCCGCGCTGGGCGTCAACATCCGCCTGCTCTACACGGTGGTCTTCGGCTTCGGCGCCGCGCTGGCCGGCCTGGCCGGGCTCATGGCCGGTCCCATCTACGCCGTCCAGCCCGGCATGGGCGAGCAGATCCTGATCCAGGTCTTCGTGGTGATCGTCATCGGAGGCATCGGATCGATCCGCGGCGCGGTGATCGGCGCGGTCATCGTGGGCATGGTGGACACGCTGGGCCGCGCGTTTCTGAAGCCGATGCTGAGCACCGTGCTCTCGCCCTCGGCTGCCGACACCGCCGGACCCGCCCTGGCCTCGATGCTGATCTACATGCTGATGGCCGCCGTGCTGGCCGTCCGCCCCCAGGGCCTGTTCCCGGTCCGCTAGCGGTCTGTCGGTGAAAGGCGCTAGCTCACTGCAAGCACTGCTTGCCGTTTCGAGCGCCGGCTCTGCCGGCGCAACCCTGCCTGGGGAAGGTGTCGGAGGGGGCCGTCGAGGCCCCCTCCGACTAAGCTAGCGGTCTGTCGGCAAATGGCGCAAGATCACTTCAGCCACTGCTCGACTATGGACCGCGGAGGGGGCCGTAACGTCCGCCCCCTCCGATGAGCTAGCGCGATGGCGCGATCGCCGCGGGCGCTCACGCTCGCCGCCGGCGTCCTCGGGCTGGCGCTGGTGCCGGTGGGGGCCGAGCTCCTCAACCAGCCCTTCTACGTGGACCTGTTCCGGCGCATCATGATCTTCGCCATCGCCGCCCTGAGCCTGGACCTGATTCTGGGCTACGGCGGCATGGTCAGCTTCGGGCACGCCGCCTACCTCGGGATCGGCGCCTACGCGGTGGGCGTCCTCACTCACCACGGCATCGCCAACGGCTACCTCCAGTGGTCGCTGGCGATCCTCGGCTCGGCGCTGGTCGCGCTCGCGATCGGGGCCGTCTCGATCCGAACCAGCGGCGTGTACTTCATCATGATCACGCTGGCCTTCACCCAGATGCTCTATTACCTCGGCATCAGCATCGAGGAGTACGGCGGGGACGACGGCATGCGGCTGGCGGTGCGGAGCCAGTTCCCCGGCCTGCTCGACCTCCGGAACGGGACCGCCTTCTACTACCTGGTCCTGGCCATCCTCCTCCTGTTTCTGCTCCTGGGCCAGCGGCTGGTCAACGCGCGCTTCGGCATGGTCATCCGGGCCGCCCGGTCCAACGAGCCCCGGGCCCGGGCCATCGGATTCTCGCCCTACCGCTACAAGCTGACCGCCTTCGTCATCTCCGGGGCGATGTGCGGCCTGGCCGGCGCGCTGCTCGTCAACCATACCGAGTACCTCACCCCCGAGTTCATGCACTGGACGCGCTCGGGCGAGATCATGTTCATGGTGATCCTGGGCGGCATCGGGACCCTGATGGGTCCGGTGCTCGGCGCCGTCGTCTTCCTGTTGCTGGAGGACGTGCTGTCGGCGTGGACCGTACACTGGCAGATCATCCTCGGACCATTGCTGGTGCTGGTCGTGCTCTTCGCCAAGAAGGGGCTGATCGGGCTCGTGCCGGAGGAGGCGCCACCCGGTGGATGAGCCCCTGCTGCAGGTCCGGGGACTGACCAAGAGCTTCGGCGGGCTCATCGCCACCAACCGGATGGACCTGGACGTCGCGGGGGGCGAGACCCACGCCGTCATCGGCCCCAACGGCGCCGGCAAGACGACGCTCATCAGCCAGCTCTCCGGTGATCTCCGGCCCGACGCCGGCCTGATCCGCTTCGTCGGTGAGGACATCACGCACCTGGGAGCGCCGGCGCGGTCGATGCGGGGCCTCGCCCGGTCCTTCCAGATCACCAGCATCTTCAAAGACTTCACCGCGCTCGACAACGTGGCCCTCGCCGTCCAGGCGCACGCGGGGTCGAGCTTCCGCTTCTGGCGGCCGGCCCGGCGCGAGCGGGCCGTGCGCGAGCCGGCCCTGGAGATCCTGCGAACGGTCGATCTCGCCGAGCGCGCCGACGTCATGGCCGCCAACCTCGCCCACGGCGAGCAGCGCCAGCTCGAGATCGCCATGGCCCTGGCCACCCGGCCGCGCCTGCTGCTGCTCGACGAGCCGGTCGCCGGTATGGGGCTCGACGAGTCCCAGCGTATGATCCGGTTTCTTCAGTCGCTCAAGGGCCGGCAGACCATCCTGCTGGTAGAGCACGACATGGACGCGGTCTTCGCGCTCGCCGACCGCATCTCGGTGATGGTGTACGGGCGCATCATCGCCACCGGGCCGCCCGAGGAGGTGCGGATGAACCCCGAGGTCCGCCAGGCATACCTGGGCGAGGACACCCTCGTCTGATGCTGACCGTCGACGCCCTGGAGACGGCCTACGGCGACAGCCAGGTCCTGTTCGGCGTGAGCCTCGCCGTGCGGCCCGGCGAAGTGGCGACGCTGCTCGGGCGGAACGGCATGGGCAAGACCACGACCGTGCGCTCCATCATGGGCATCCTGCGCCCGCGGGCTGGGGAGATCCGCTTCGAGGGCCGTCCCATTCACGGCCTGCCGCCGTACCGGGTGGCCCAGGCCGGCCTCGGGCTCGTGCCGGAGGGGCGCCAGGTGTTCCCGAACCTCACGGTCCGCGAGAACCTGGTCGCGACGGCGTCCAACCGCCGCGGCAACCCCGATCCCTGGACGGTCGACCGGGTGTTCGCCCTCTTTCCCCTGCTCGCCGCGCGCCAGCGCGCGCTGGGGGGGTCGCTCTCGGGCGGAGAGCAGCAGATGCTCGCCATCGGACGGGCCCTCATGACCAACCCGCGCCTGCTCATCCTCGACGAGGCCACCGAGGGGCTGGCCCCGCTGGTGCGCGTGGAGATCTGGCGCTGCATCGAGCGCCTGAAGGCGAGCGGGCAGTCCATCCTCCTCGTGGACAAGAATGTGCGCGCGCTCACCCGCGTCGCCGACCGGCACTACATTCTCGAGAAGGGGCGTATCGTGTGGACGGGGACGTCGGCCGAGCTGGCGGCCAGCGAGGGCATCCAGCACCGCTATCTCGGTGTTTAGCTCGGAGGGGGGCTTCGCCCCCCTTCCGAAACCTCCCCCCAGGAGGGATTGCGCGGGCGAAGCCCGCGCTCGAAACTGCGCCATGAGCTGGATCGATCCCGCGTTCCCGCAGACAGCGACGCCCAGCGAGCTGGTGGGGCGGGTGCTGGGGCTCAACCCCGGATGGATGACGGGGCCCGGCACCAACACCTACCTCGTCGGCCGTCGCGACCCGCTTCTGATCGACACCGGCGCCGGCGTGCCGGAGTACCTGCCGCTCCTGGAGCGGTATCTCGCCGAGCGCGGCTGGCGCCGGCCGTCACGCATCCTCCTCACGCACCGGCATCACGATCACCTGGGCGGCGTGGCCGCGCTGCGCGCGCGCTTCCCCGGCGTACGTGTCTTCAAGAGGCTCCACCGCGACCCGGCGCTGCCGGAGGGGATCGAGGATCTCCGCGACGGCCAGGCGGTGGAGGGCGACGGCCTGACGCTCATCCCCGTCTCCACG
>DASYUQ010000068.1 GCA_036001065.1 Candidatus Methylomirabilota bacterium | reverse complement strand
ATGCGCTACGTGATCGTCAGCGACAACGGCACCATAATCAATCCGAGCGTCGTGGAAGGCCAGGTGTTCGGGTCCGCCGTTCACGGGATCTCGGTCAGCCTGGGGGCCGGCTTCGTGTACGCCCCCAACGGGGCGCCGCTGACCCTCACCCTGACCGACTATGGGATCCCCACCCCCCTCGATGCGCCGCCGGTCGAAGTGGTCCACCATCCCGTTCCCTCACCGTTCACCACGTTCGGTCAGAAGGCCGCGGGGGAAGGCGCCTCCATCCCCTCGCCCGCCGCCATCGCCAGCGCAGTCGAGGATGCCCTGTCGCCCCTGGGCATCCACGTGCAGGAGCTTCCGCTCACCTCGGAGGCGGTCTGGCGCCTCCTGACCGACGCCAAGGACCGGTCCAATGGAGGGACACGATGCTGAGGCGGTCGTCCGTCGTGCTGGGCGTGCTCGTGACGTTGGTGGCCGTCGCGCCGTCCCGGGCGCAAACGCTGCGGCCGCAGCCGGTCAAGATCGCCGTCTCCACCACCGAGCCGCACAATCTGCCGCTCTGGGTGGCCAGGGATAGGAAGATCTTCGACAAATACGGGTTGGACGTCGAGTTGATCTTCGTCGGCGGGGGCACCCTCGTCGCCCAGATGCTGGCGGCCGGGGAGATCCAGATCGCCTCCGCGGCGCCGGCCTCGCTGGTGAGCTTGATCGCCGGCGGCGAGAAGATCGCCGTCTTTCTGGGGTTGAGCAACACCTCCCCCTTCACGCTGGTGGCCCAGCCGAGCATCAAGAGCGCCGCCGATCTGAAGGGCAAACGGCTGGGGACGGCGCGCTTCGGCGGCTCCTCGCACACCTCGGCGCTGATTGCCCTGGACCATCTGGGCCTCGATGCCAAGCGCGACAACATCACCATCCTCCAGACCGGGCTCGACCCCGAACGAGTGGCGGCGCTCGAACGGAAGGCGCTCGATGCCGCGATGCTGCAGCGGCTGGCCACCAAGATGATGCTCGGCAAGGGGTACACCGCGCTCCTGGACCTCCATGCCGCCAAGATCCCCTACCAGAACAACGTGCTGGCGGCCCGACGAGACTTCGTGACCGGCCAACCCCAGGTGGGAGAGAACTTCACGCGGGCGGTGGTGGAGGCCTTCGCCTACATCTTCGACAGGGAGAACAAACAGGCGGTCAAAGACGTGATCGCGAAGACCTTGAAGCTGCGGAGCGCCGATGACGCCGAGGACTTTTACCTCGAGGCCCAGGAGGGCCTGGACCGGAAGCCGTATCCGACGCCGGAAGGCACCCGGACCGTCATCAAGTACGTCGCGGAGCGCAACCCCAAGGTGGCGTCCCTCAAGGTCGAGGAGATCATCGACACCAGCTGGCTGAAGCGTCTGGACCACGAGGGATTCTTCGACAAGGTGCACGGGGGCCGATAGCCGTCACGGCCCGGCCACTCGCCAGCGCCGAGCGGATCCTCGAGCTGAACCCGCGCGCGCTCTACCGCTGCTCGTCTTCACGATTTGACACTTCTTCACCCCGAGGGCCACTAGCACAATCGCACTATTGGCGAACAGCGGGAGGATCTGCAAGATGGGGGGCCATGTCGAGAGGCCGATCTCACGCGGAGACCGTTGGAGGACCCTCGGGGACGACCGACGTGCTCATCGGCTGCGGCGATTCCAGTCGTCGGCGGCAGTGGCGCGATGAGCTGCGCCGAAACTTCACCGTCCGCGAAGCGAGGGAGCCGGCCGCGCTCCAGCAAAGCCTGACGCGGCTCAGGCCCGGCGTGCTGGTGCTGGACTCCGGCCTCTGCCATGCCCGAGCCATCCCGACGCTGCACCGCCTCAGCCCGCAGACCAAGATCGTCTTCCTGGCCACGAAGCCGGATGAGCGGGAAGGGTTCGCCGTCCTTCGAAGCGGAGCGCTCGCCTACGGGGACGTGGCCGCGGACCCCGCCCTGCTGCGGAAGGCCGTAGCGATCGTCGAGACCGGGGAGATGTGGATCTGCCGCGAGGTGCTCTCGCGGGTGCTCGCCCGGCTGTGGCCCGCCAGCCGGCCGCGGCCCCCCTTCGGCCCCGTGTCCTTGCAAGCGCTGACCTCACGGCAGCGCCAGGTCGCGACACTGGTCGCCCACGGAGCCAGCAACCAGGACGTCGCGAACCAGCTGGGCATCACGGAGGCGACGGTCAAGGCGCACTTGATGCCCACGTTTCGGAAGCTCGGGCTCTCGGGCCGCCTGTCCCTCGCGGTGCTGATCCTGGGCCGTCGTCCGCTGTCGAAATCGACTCACGACGGCGGGTCCACAGCCCGCACCTGATTGGCTCCCGCCTGGACGTGGGGGGCGCATCTATCAACCAACGTCTTATCGACTTCCGTCGAATGGACAGCGCCGCGGCGCGAGAGTAGACGGAAAACGTCCAGCTCACTGGCTGGCCAGCACCTGAGACCTGTCTGACCGGAGGTCAAGAGCCCGGGTCAACCGCGCACGTTAAGACAACGTCACGGAAACGTCAGCAGGGGGTAACCGGCAGCGAGTAGCGTCTCAGCGTGAGTTGGCGGACGAAGGCGAAGAGGAGGAGGACGCCCCCTCTCTTCGGGGGTACTCCAGACCCGCCATAGGGGTGCAACTTTCCCCCCCTCGGCGGTGTACACGCCCGAGGGTCGCCTGCTGGAGTGATCCTGTTCGCTCAATGTGAAAGGAGGTGACGACCAATGACGTTCAAGATCGAGGAACTGGAGCAGCGCATCGCGCCCAGCATCACCGGGACGGGCGGGTACGACGGCCAGCCGGGC
>DASYUQ010000067.1 GCA_036001065.1 Candidatus Methylomirabilota bacterium | reverse complement strand
GGGCTGCCCGCCTGGGTCCCCACGAACTCGGTCTGGATCTTCGACGTCACCACGAACGCGTGGTCGAAAGGCCCCGCTCTGCCGACGGCGCGGGGGGCGCTCACGGCCACCGCGGTCGGGACCAAGATCTACGCCATCGGCGGCGCCCGCAATCCCAGCTACTCCACCCCCGAGCTGCGGCCGACGGTGCCGGTCGAGAACCTCGCGACGAACGAGGTCTTCGACACCACGACCAGCACCTGGTCCTCGGCGCGGCCGATGCTGACCGCGCGCAATCACCACGGCGCCGCCCTGATCGACGGCAAGATCTACGTCGTGGGCGGGCGCGTCGGCTCGACCTTCATCATCGGTCTCTCCACCAACGTCAACACCCACGAGGTCTACGACGTGGCCAGGGACACCTGGTCGTCCGTGCTCGGCGTGCCGACGGCGCGCAGCGGGGTGGGCGTCGCGGTGCTCAACGGACGAATGCACGTGCTGGGCGGCGAGGCCTACCTGAACGACCTGGTGGGCACCTATCGCACGCACGAAGCCTACGACCCCAAGACCAACAGCTGGGAGCGGTTGCCGCCGATGCCCACGCCCCGGCACGGGCTGGCCGTCGCCGAGATCGACGGCAAGATCTACGCGGTGAGCGGCGCCAACGTGGCGGGCGGGGGCGGGCCGCACGAGGGCCTCGTCGTGAACGAGGTGTACGACCCCAAGTAAGCGCTGGTCAGGCCTCGACGGAGAGCGGCCCCACGTCGAAGAACGCGATGATGCGGCAGGGGCAGGCCTCCCCGCCCTCGAACTTCCAGGGGAAGGCGCCGATGATGCAGCGCTGGTTGAGCACTTGCTCGATGTCGCCGCCCACGTTTTCGGCGTGGATGCACCCTTCCGGGAAGGCCAGGTAGTGCATCGGGAAGATCTCCTCCTTCACCAGGCGGCCGCTCTTGTGATGCCGGTACTCGTACTCGCCGAAAAACTGCCCCACCGGCATCCCCACCTTCTCCTCGAACCGTCGCGTGAGATCGGGGCGCATGTAGCGAATCGTCGTGTTCATGGGGTGATCGCCGGAGCCGGCGTCGATGCCCCACCAGGAGATCTGCATGTCGTGCATCCAGGCCGCCAGTTCCTGGGTGCCGCCGGGATGCAGGCAGAAGTACCGCGTGAGGTCCTGCCGGGGTTTGTCCACGAAGTACCGGTGGTAGCCGGTGTGGAGGATGAGGATATCGCCCTTCTTGACCCGCATCTTGTCGGTGATGTGCTTCGGCGTGATGATGTCCCAGTCACCCACCACGTCGGACACGTCGACGATCACCCCCTCGTGGACGAGCTTGGTCAGAGGCAGCGACGCGATGTCGCCGGCGCCGTCGGCCGCGTGCATCGGCCCATCGAGATGCGTGCCCACGTGCAGCGAGGTCTCGATGCGCTGGGAGACGATGCGGTTCGTCTGCAACGTCTGCGTGTAGTAGATCTTCGAGCCCGGGTAGCCGACCCAGCCCGGCGTGTGCATGTTCCACGGGTGCGAGAGATCGACCAGCTTCATACGGTCCCCACCATGGCTTTGAGGAGGGCCTCCTTCAGATTCGTGATGTGGGTGGCGACCAGATCGACGCCCCGCTCCACTTCGTCCTGCTGGAGGGCGGCGAGGATGGCTTCGTGCTCGGCCTGCCAGCGCTCGGGCTGGCCGGGCAGCCCGATGAGGGAGATCTGGTAGCGGCGTAGCGAGATCTTCAGCTCCTCGTGGAGCCGGGTGAGGTGGCGGTTGGCGGCCAGCGCGACGAGACCGTCGTGGAAGCGGAGCGAGACCCGGTGCCACCGCTCGAAAGCCTCCTCGGCCAGCGCCGAACGCGCCTCGTCGACCGCCGAGCGCAGCGGGGCCATCACGTCGAGCGTCAGCCGATGCGGGCCCCGTCGGAGCCCGTGGCTCTCGATCATGAGCCGGACGTCGAAGATCTCCTCGAGATCCTGTTCGGACACCGGGCGGACGTGGGCGCCCCGGTGCGGCTCGATGGTCAGGAGGCCTTCCGCCTCGAGGATCCGGATCGCCTCGCGGACGGGCGAGCGGCTGAGCGCGAGCTCCCGGGTCAGCTTCGCCTCGTTCACCCGCTGGCCGGGAGCGAGCTCGCCCTTGATGATGGCTTCCCGGAGGTGGCGGGCAATCTCGATCGCCAGCGTCGTCGGCTTCTGGAATCGGCTGCCGCGGGTCACGGTCGCGCCTTCATGGCATGGCTCCAGCGGGCGGCATGATAAGGCGTTGACAATCGATTGTCGATTGTTTAGTTTCCCGACCGACGCGGATTCCCCGCTCCGGCGCCAGCTACGCAGACCCGCGTCCGGGAGTTGTGCGCTGCAGAGGTCGACACCCACAAAGGAGTGCGTGGCATGGATCTCGGCTTGAAGGGCAAGGTGGCGCTGGTCACGGGCGGGAGCAAGGGCATCGGCAAGGCGGTGGCCCGGGGCCTGGCGGAGGAAGGCGCCAAGGTCGCGGTCTGCGCGCGGGACAAGGCCACGCTGGAAGCGGCGGCCCAGGACATCGCCAAAGCGACGGGGTCCGAGGTGTTCGTGGTGGCCGGCGACCTCACCCGGCCCGCGGACGTCCAGCACATCGTCGACGCCACCGTGGTCCGGTTCGGCCGGATCGACATCCTCGTGAACAACGCCGGCGCCGCGCCCGGCGGGGAAATCCTCGATCTGACGGAGGAGGACTGGCAGAAGGCGCTCCAGCTCAAGTTCATGGGTTACGTCCGCTGCACCAAAGCCGTCATCCCGCACATGCTGAAGCAGGGCGGCGGGCGGATCGTGAACATCGTCGGCAACGACGGCGTCAAGCCCATCGGCATCGAGCTCAGTCCCAGCGCGGCCAACGCGGCGGACCTGGCGATGACCGTCGCGCTGGCCGAGCAGTACGGCCGGCGCAACATCTGTGTGAATGCTCTCAATCCGGGGCCGGTGGCCACCGAGCGCTGGGACCAGCTCATCGGCGGCATTGCCCGGCTCCGGAAGATCAGCGTCGAGGAGGCGCAGAAGCGGGCCGAGCGCAGCATTCCGCTGGGCCGCATCTGCACGCCCGAGGAGGTGGCCAACGTCGCCGTCTTCATCGCCTCCGGCCGGGCCAGCTTCATGAACGGCGCCGTGATCACGCTGGACGGCGGGCAGCGCAAGGCCTTACTCGACTGATTCGCGGACGGGAGGTCCGGGCATGGCGACGACACGGAGATCTCGCGGTGCGCAGTGGCTGGCGGTCTTGCTCCTGGCCGGGGTGGCGCTGGCGGCGCCGGGAAGCGCGGGGCGGGGGTGGGGCACCGCCGACGCGCAGCCCAAGGAGTTCCGGGTCGGCGTGGCCCTCTCGCTGAGCGGCATCTTCAGCCGCGACGCCGCGCTGTTCAAGGAGACCTACGACCTCTGGGCGGAGACGGTGAACCGCGCGGGCGGCATCAAGGTGAAGGGGACCGGCTACCCCGTCCGCATCACCTACTATGACGACGAGTCGAGCCCCCAGAAGAGCGCCCAGCTCGTCGAGCGGCTGGCGGCGTCGGACAAGGTCGATCTCATCCTGGGCGGCTTCGGCTCCAGCATCGTCTTCGCCGCCAGCGCGGTGACCGAGAAGTACAAGTACCCCTACATCTCGGGGGCGGCCAGCGCCAATCCCATCTTCGAGCGTGGCTTCAAGTACGTGTTCGCCACGCTCAACAAGACGTTCGACGAGGTGGAGGGGGCGGCCAAGGTCTTCTCCGTCGCTCAGCCCAGGCCGACCAGGGCCGCCGTCATCGGGTCCGATCACCTCTTCGGCAAGCTCTCGGCGGAAGGCTTCAAGAAGTTCCTGGGGGAGATGGGGATCGAGGTCGTGCACTTCGAGATCTTCCCCCTCGACCTCACCGACTACAACTCGCTTCTCCTGAAAGTGAAGCGGCAGAACCCGGACCTGCTCCTGGTCGGCGGGCTCTTCTCCCACGCGCTGCGCGTGATGAAGGCGACCAAGGAGGTGGACTTCACGCCCAAGGGCCTGGCCTTCAGTTACGGCCCCACCGTGCCCGAGTTCCTGAAGGAGTTCGGCAAAGACGCCGAAGGCGTCATCGCCGCCTCCGAGTGGCTGCCGTCTTTCCCGTTCAAGGACCCCGTGTTCGGCTCCGCCCAGGCCTTCGCGGACGCCATCGAGAAGAAGTATGGGCATGCCGCCGATTACGTTCAGGCGGCGGCGGCCGGTGGTCTGGTCGCCCAGCAGAAGGCCATCGAGACGCTCGGGCTCACGCCGCCGCTCGCCGAGAAGGACCGCGAGGCCCTCATGGAGCAGCTCCACAAGCAGGACATCCAGACCCTCTACGGGCAGGTGAAGTTCGGCCCCGACGGTGGCATCGTCCAGAAGCCGCCCATCGCCGTGCAGATCCAGGGCGGCAAGTTCGCGCTCGTCTACCCCAAGCAAGTGGGCGGCGTCCAGGCCGCGAAGCTCGGGTATCCGCTGACGCCCTGGCGATCACGCTAGTGTTCCGTCTGGGAGGTCATGTTCACGATCGCCGCGCTCGCGCCGGCGGGGCCGACGGGCGTGCGCGGCAGGGATCGCGGGACCACGAGGCACGCGTCCGCTGCCCGGTTGCGGCTGGGCTCCACCTGGGCACGCGGGGTCCGTTGCCGGGGGGGCGGGAACGGGTCCCGCGGACCCCTGCCGTGCGCGCCCGTCGGCCCCGGGGCCGCGCGCTGGCCGGTGCTTCACATGACTTCGAGGACGGGACACTAGGAGCGCGTCCGAGTAGCCTCCGTTCGAACGGCGGCTTTGCCGCCGTAATCGAATCCTGGGGGAGGTTTCGGAGGGGGCCGTCGCGCCCTGTGGGCGCGCCTGTGGAATCGCCCCCGCCGACGAACTAGGGAGCGCGGCATGCGGGTCGTGTTCGAGCAGGTGATTCCGCCCAAGCGCGGGCTCGCGGTGACGGTGCGCCGGGGCCAGCACCTGCGAGTGACGGACCTCGAGGGCCAGCAGGTCGTCGACATGGCGGTGTTCAACGCCAACAACCCCCGCGAGAAGCTGTCGACCTCGTACTCCCGCACGAGGTACGTCCCCCCGCCGGGCGCCGAGTACGTGCCGCGCGACAAGCTGACGGAAGGCGACACCCTCATGTCGACGATCTGCCGGCCCCTGATGACGATCGTCAAGGAGACGCCGGAGCCCAAGGGTGTCCACGACACGCACAACCGCATGTGCAACCGGTTCCTCTACGAATCGTACGGGCTCGGTCCGCGCGACGGCTGCCACGAGAACATCGCGAACGCGGTGGCGCCGTACGGGATCCTGCCCGAGGACATCCCGGACACGATGGATCTGTTCATGAACTACCACCACGACTGCGCGCGGGGACGCTGGGTCATCGGCGAGCCGGTGTCGAAGCCCGGAGACTACATCGAGTTTCGCGCGGAGAGGGACTGCCTGGTGGGGTTCTCCAACTGTCCGCTCGACGTACTGGCCCCGTGCAACGCGTACCACTGCACGCCCGTCAAGGTGGAGATCTTCGAGTAGCCCCTCCCGTGACGTTCCTCACCGACCTCGTCCAGACCCTCATCAACGGTATCTTACAAGCCGGGGTGTACGCGGCGGCGGCGGTCGGCCTCTCGCTGATCTTCGGCGTGAGCGGCATCCTCAACGCCGCCCACGGCGAGCTGGTCATGCTGGGCGCCTTCGCGACCTACTGGCTGGTCAGCGCCGGGGGGGTGGACGCGTTCCTGACGTTGCCGATCTCCTTCGCGCTGCTCTTCGCCCTCGGCTACCTCCTACAATATTTCGTCCTGAACCGGACGCTGGGAAGCCCCCTGCTCCTCTCGCTGCTGGTGACGTTCGGCATCTCGCTGATCCTCGTCAACACCGCGCTGCGGCTGTGGAGCGCCGATTACCGGCTGCTGAGGACCGCATACTTCGACCACAGCCTCGTCCTGGGACCATTCATCGTCCCGCTCTCGCGTCTGGTCGCCTGCCTCGTCGGCGTCGGCATGGTCGGCGGGCTCACCTGGCTGCTCCAGAAGACGCATCTGGGCCGGATGATCCGCGCCACCGCCCAGGACTGGGAGATGGCGCGCCTCATGGGCGTCGATCATCGAATGATCTACGCGGTGACCTTCGGGCTGGGAGCCGGCATCTCGGGCGTGGCCGGCTCCCTCATCGCCTTCTACGCGCCGGTGGAGCCCTATATGGGGCTCACCTACACGCTGTTCGCCTTCTCCGTGGTCGTCCTGGGAGGGCTCGGCTACATTCCCGGGGTGGTCTGGGGCGGCCTCGCGCTCGGCATCGCCCAGGCCCTGACCGAGACTTATCTGGAATCCGGGCTGTCGCTGCTGGTGGCGTTCTTCCTCCTCTACCTGATCTTGCGCTTCATGCCGGCCGGGATCATGGGGAAAGGCCGCCTGGAGTAATTGCGATTCCCAACGCTGAGGCCGGACGAGGTCGCCGCACTCCTGCTGCTCGTGCTCCTTGTCCTGCTCCCGGCGGCGGCCGGCGCCTACCAGATCCGGCTGGCGACGGTGATCTTCATGTGGGCGGCGCTGGCCGGGAGCTGGAATCTCCTGGCCGGCTACGCGGGCGCGGTGGACCTCGGTCCCGTGGTCTACTACGGCCTCGGCGCCTTCGCGACGGCGGCCTTGATGCTTCGGGCCCAGCTCCCGTTCCTGGTGAGCCTGGTCCTGGCGGGCGGTGTGGCGATGGTCATCGCCTACGCCGTCGGCACCCCGACCCTCAGGCTGCGCGGCGCCTACTTCGCCATCGGGACGCTGGCGCTGGCCGAGTCCGCCAAGCAGCTCGCGCTGGCGTGGGACCGGCTCACCGGCATTCCGCTCACGGGCGGGAGCGCCGGCGTCTCGCTGCCGTTGAGCTCGGGCTACCTCCTCTTCTATTACGTGATGCTGGCGCTGGCGTCGCTGGTGACGACGGCGGCCTTCTGGCTGGGCCGCTCCAAATTCGGTTACGGGCTGCGGGCGATCGGCGAGAACGATCGACTGGCCGAGGCCTCCGGCGTGAACATTCACCGGCTCAAGCGGCGCGTCTACGCGGGCAGCGCGCTCCTGATCGCCTGCACCGGCGGGACCGCCGGCTACTGGCTCTCCTACATCAACGCCACCGACTTCTTCGGGGCCGGGCTCACGTTCCAGATGGTCGTGATGGTCTTGCTGGGCGGGCTCGGCACCCCCTTCGGCCCGCTGCTCGGAGCCCTCTTTCTCACGCTGGCCGCCGAGATCCTCGGGACCCGGTTCGTGTATCACTACCTGATCGCGATCGGCGTCCTCATCGTGGCCATCTCGCTGTTCATGCCCGCGGGGCTGGTCGGGGTCGGCCGGCTCCTGCGCCCCCGCCGGGCGGGGCTGCCGCCGTGAGCATCCTCGAGCTGCGCGCGCTGACGAAGAGCTTCGGGTCACTGGTGGCCCTCGACCGCGTGGACCTGAAATTGGAGGAGGGCGAGATCCTGGGGATCATCGGGCCGAACGGCGCCGGCAAGAGCACGCTCTTCAACGTGATCGCCGGCCTCGAGCGGCCGAGCCGGGGAGCCGTCTATTACCGCGGCGCGGCGATCTCCGGGCTCACCACCGACGCGGTCTGCCGACTGGGAATCGCCAAGACCTTTCAGATCCCCCAGCTCTTTCCGCGGATGAGCGTGCTGGAAAACGTCTTCGTGGCCGGCCTCTACGGCAAAGGCGTGTCCCTCCGCGACGCGCACGGCGAGGCCGAGGCGTGGCTGGAGTTCGTCGGCCTCGCCGGGAAGGCGGCGGCCGCCGCCGAGACGCTCTCCCTCCCCGAGCGCCGCCGTCTCGACCTGGCCCGGGTCCTGGCCACCGACGCCCGCGTCCTGCTGCTCGACGAAAACATGGCGGGGCTGAATCAGCGGGAGGTGGCGGCGTCGGTCGCGCTCCTGCGCCTGGTGCGCGACCAGGGCCGGAGCCTGATGGTGATCGAGCACATCATGCGGGCGATCGTGGACCTGGCGGATCGGGTGCTGGTGCTCAACTACGGCGAGAAGATCGCGGAGGGACGTCCCCGGGAGGTGATGCGCGATCCCGCCGTCATCAAGGCCTATCTCGGCGAAGCCTATGCTTAGGCTGGAGGCGCTCGACGCGGGCTACGGCACGCTGCAAGTGTTATGGGGAGTCTCGCTCGAGGTCGGTGAGGGCGAGGTCGTGAGCCTCATCGGGCCGAACGGGGCTGGCAAAACCACGCTGATCAAAGCCATCGTGGGGCTGGTCCGATCCGGCGGCGGCATCTTCTTCCGCGGCCGCCGGATCGACCGCCTCGCGCCGGAGGAGATCGTCCGCCAGGGGATCGCGGTCGTCCCCGAGGGCGCGCGTGTGTTTCCCGAAATGACCGTCCTCGACAACCTTAGAATCGGCGCCGTGGTACCCCGGGCGCGCGCGCGGCAGGCCGAGACCCTCGCCGACGTCTTCGCCCTGTTCCCGAGGCTCGAGGAGCGGACGCCGCAGCTCGCCCGGACGCTCTCGGGCGGCGAGCGCCAGATGCTGGCGATCGGGCGGGCCCTCATGGCTTGCCCCGAGCTGCTCCTGCTCGACGAGCCGTCGCTCGGGCTCCAGCCGACGCTGGTCAAGCTGATCATCGAGACCATCCACCGGATCAACGAGCGGGGGATCACGGTGTTCCTGATCGAGCAGAACGTCCACTTCTCGCTCCCCATCAGCCACCGCGCCTACGTGCTGGAGCAGGGGCGGATCGTCCTCGCCGACACGGGCGCGGCGCTCCTGCAGAATCCCCACGTGAGAGTGTCCTACCTCGGGGTGTGACACATGAGTCGACGACCGACGGACGACGGTACGCGGGCGATCGTGGCGCAAAGACGGCGCGTGTTCGAGCGCCGGCTTTGCCGGCGCAATCCCCTCTTGGGGGAGGCTTCGGAGGGGGCCGTCGCGCCCTGTGGGCGCGCCTGTGACGTCGCCCCCTCCGATAAAAGGAGGAGCACCATGCGGAGAAATCCCGTTGTCCCCGTGGCCCTGCTGACCCTGGCGCTGACGGCACTCGGCGGGGGCCGGCTCGGCGCGGAGTCGGACTACCCCAGCCGCCCCCTCGAGTTCATCATCCCGTTCCCGCCCGGCGGTCCCGCCGACACCGCGGCCCGCATCGTCCAGCCCCAGCTCTCGGCGAACCTCGGCGTGCCCGTGGTGCTCGTGAACAAGCCCGGCGGCGGCGGCGCGCTCGGCGCGGACCATGTCGCGAAGGGCAGGCTGGACGGCTACACGGTGTACGCGACGACGAACTCGACGCTGACGATCATCACCGCCATCCAGCCCGACCTGCCCTACCGGCCGTCCGACTTCGCCCCGGTCGGCAGCTACATGTCCGATATCGGGGTCATCACCGCCAGGGCCGGCGGCTCCTGGAAGACGCTCGAGGAGTTCGTCGAGTACGCGAAGAAGAACCCGGGCAAGCTGAGCTACGGCTCGGCGGGCCTGGGGACCGTGTCGTTCTTCACCATGGAGCTCTTCAAGCTCGCCTACGGCCTCGACATCACCCACGTTCCGTTCCAGGGCACCGGACCGGTCAAGAACGCCATCATGGGCGGACACGTCACCGTGGCCTCCAGCGGCCTGAGCTCGCTGGCGCCGCTGATCAGGTCGGGCGATCTGGTGCCGCTGGTCATCACCGCGCCCAAGCGGGTGCCGGCATTTCCCGACGTGCCGACGATGGCCGAGAAGGGGTTCCCCGAGGCGTCGCTGAACATCTGGATGGGCCTCTACGTCCCGGCCAAGACCTCCCGGGAGATCGTCGACAAGCTCGCTCGTGCGCTCGACAAGACCATGAAGGACCCCGCCGTGGTCGCGGCGGTCGAGAAGGCCGGGATGCTCGTGGATCACCGTGACCCCGAGGCGACCCGCAAGCTCGTGGAGAGCGAGCACGAGGCGGTGAAGAAGGTCGTGGCCCGGCTGGGGATCGGCAAGAAGTGATGCCGACGCGGGAGCGGGTGGCCGCGGCGGTCCTCCTGCTCTTCGGCCTCGCCGGCGCCGTCGAGGCGGCCAGGCTGACGGTCGGCGAGCCGAGCCGCCCGGGGCCTGGGTTTTTCCCCTTCTGGCTGGCGGTGGCTCTGTGTCTGGTCTCCCTCGCGCTCCTGGCGCTGCCGCCGCGAGGGAGGCCGACGACCGCCCCGACGACCCTGGAACCGGCGCACCGGGCCAGGGCCGTAGGGACGCTGCTGGCGGGGGTGGCCTACGCCTTCGCGCTGGAGCCGCTGGGGTTCCTGGCGACGACGTTCCTGTTTCTCGCCTTCCTGTTTCGGGCCGCCGAGCCGCAGCCCTGGGTGGTCTCGGTCGCCCTATCGGTCACGACCGCGGTCCTGACCTACGTGGTGTTCAAGATGTGGCTGGGCGTCCAGCTGCCGTCGGGCCCGTGGGGATTCTGAGGGCTCCGTGGAGCCCATCCTCCCGAGCGTCCTCTACGGCTTCTCGGTCAGCCTGCACCCGCACAATCTGCTGGCCTGCTTCGGGGGCGTCTTCATCGGGACCCTCATCGGTGTCCTGCCGGGCATCGGCCCGGTGGCCACGATGTCCATCCTGTTTCCGATCACCTACGGGATGAGCCCCACGGCCTCGATCATCATGATGGCCGGGATCTACTACGGCGCCATGTACGGAGGCTCCACCACCTCGATTCTCGCGAACATTCCCGGTGAGGCGGCCTCCGTGGTGACGTGCCTGGACGGACACCAGATGGCGCGTCAAGGGCTGGCGGGTCCGGCCCTGGGGATCGCCGCCTTCGGCTCGTTCATCGCCGGCACCGCCAGCGTCCTCGGCATCATGCTTCTGGGACCGCCTCTGGCCTCGGTGGCGTTGCGTTTCGGGCCCCCGGAGATCTTCGGCCTGCTGGCGCTGGGCTTCACGATGGTCACGTATCTCGCCGGGGCGTCGAAGCTCAAGGCCGCGGCCATGGCCCTGCTGGGCCTCTGTCTGGGGACGGTCGGGCTCGACCCCGTCACGGCCACGCCGCGGTTCACCTACGGGAGCATCACCCTGATGGATGGTCTGGGGCTGGTGCCGATGATCATGGGGCTGTTCGGCATTGCCGAGGTGCTGCTCAATGTCGAGAAGGGGGTGCGCCAGGAGGTCTTCAAGGCCCAGATCAAGGGCCTGCTGCCCAGCCGACAGCAGTGGAAGGAGTCCGCCGCTCCCATCGCGCGCGGCAGCCTCCTGGGCTTCTTCCTCGGCATCCTGCCGGGCATCGGCGCGATCATCCCCCCCTTCCTCTCCTATGCGCTGGAGAAGCGGATCTCCCGGCACCCCGAAAGGTTCGGCGCCGGTGCCATCGCGGGCGTGGCGGCCCCCGAATCGGCCAACAACGCCGCCGCCGGCGGGTCGATGATTCCCCTCCTCACGCTGGGCATCCCGCCGAACGTGGTCATGGCGGTGCTGCTGGGCGCCTTGCTCGTCCACGGCATCCAGCCCGGTCCGCTGCTGATCAGGGAGCATCCGGAGATCTTCTGGGGCGTCATCGCCAGCATGTACGTGGGCAACGTCATGCTGCTGGTGCTGAACCTTCCGCTGATCGGGCTGTGGGTCCAGCTACTAAAAATTCCCTACGGCGTGCTCTTTCCCCTGATCCTGCTCTTCTGCATAATCGGGGTCTACACCGTGTCAGCCAACGTCTGGGACGTCATCGTCATGCTGGCCTTCGGGGGTCTCGGCTACCTCCTGAAGAAATTCGGGTACGAGCCGATGCCGCTCGTGCTCGCCTTCGTGCTGGGCCGCATGGCGGAGGAATCCATCAGACAATCGCTGCTGCTCTCGCGCGGCAGCCTGACGATCTTCCTCACGCATCCCATCGCCGCCGGCTTCCTGGGGGCGGCGCTCGTGGTGGTTCTCCTGCCCCTGGTGGCCCCGCGCCTGCGGACGGCCTTGCGGCTGGCGGGAGCGCTGGGCGGGACCTGATCCACGATCTCGGTACGCAAAAGGAGATAACCCATGCCCCTGAACCTCCGAGACTTCCTCGAGGCCCTCGGGAAAGATCTCATCCAGATCGATGACGAGGTCGACCCCATCACCCAGGCGGGGGCGCTGTGCTCCGCCAGCCCCCGTCCCCTCGTGTTGAACCGCCTCAAGGGATTCCCGGGCTGGAAGCTCTGCGACATTCTGGTCAAGGACCGCGCGCGGCAGGCGCTGGCCCTGGGCACCACCCCGAAGAACGTGGTCCGGGATCTGTCCGATCGGATGTTCAGTCGCGTGCCCGGGCAGTCGAAGATCGTCGCCGACGGGCCGTGCAAGGAGGTCAAGCTGATCGGCGACGCCGCCGACATCACCAAGCTGCCGATCCCCATCCATTCCGAAGGCGACGCCGGCCGCTACCTCGGCTCGGGTATCACCATCACCAAGGACCCCGAGACCGGGATCCGGAACGAAGCCATCATCCGCGCGCTGGTGAAGGGTCCGCGGAAGATGGGCTTCTGGATGGCGGCCCGCCACAACTGGGCCCACCTCATGAAGTACCAGGAGCGCGGCGAGGCGGCCCCCATGGCCTTCGCCATCGGCCTGCATCCCGGCTACGAGATCCTGGCCAACTTCAGCGGCCGTCACGAGGGCTACGACGAATTCGAGATGGGGGCGGGCGTCCTGGGCGAGACGCTCGAGCTGGTCAAGTGCGAGACCATCGACCTCGAGGTCCCCGCGCAGGCCGAGATCGTCATCGAGGGCATCGTGCCGCCGGGGGTGCGGGAGCCCGAAGGCCCGTTCGGCGAGTTCACCGGCTACAGCAAGGGCGCCGAGGGCCCGGCGCCGGTCTTCGAGGTGACCGCCGTCACCCGGCGCCGGGACGCCATCTACCGGCACATGCAGGCGACGGTGTTCACCGACCACCAGCCGCTCGTCTCGGTGCCCATGGAGGCGAGCCTGTATCGGAGGCTCCGCGAGATCCACGGGCACTCCGAGGTTCACGACGTCTACATCCCGCCCTGGGTCACCATGTTCACGGTGTTCGTGCAGATGACGCCGCGCTGGGACGGCCAGGCCCGCGACATCCTGCTCGGCGTGCTCTCCAGCCCCTACCTGCATCCCAAGATCGCCATCGCCGTCGACGAGGACGTCGACATCTACGACCCCCGCGAGGTGTTCTGGGCGATCTCGACCCGGGTGAATCCCGAGCGCGACGTCATCGTCATCCCGCACGAGCGGATCCACCCTCTGGACATCTCCGCTCCCAACGTGGACCGCTCGGAGGTCACGGTCATGCGGGTGGGCGGGAAGATGGCCATCGACGCCACCCGGCCCCCGCTCTGGCGCAAGAAGGAGCGCGCCGAGTTCGAGCGGGTCAAGCCCCAGGGCGCCGGCGATCCCGCGCTCCAGGCGCTGCTCGAGCGGCTGGCGGCGATGGCCTGAGGAGATCATGAAGCCGCCGCCGTTCGAGTATTTCGTGCCCGCGTCAGTGGAGGAAGCGCTCACCCTGCTCGGCGAGCACCGCGAGCAGGCCAAGGTCCTGGCCGGGGGGCAGAGCCTGGTCCCCCTCATGAACTTTCGCCTGGCCCGCCCGCGCTATCTCATCGATCTGAACGGAATCCCGGAGCTGGTCGGGATCCGCGAGGAGGACGGCTGGCTGGCCATCGGGGCCATGACGCGACAGCGCGCCGTCGAGCGCTCGGCGCTCGTCCGCGACCGTTGCCCGCTCCTGGCCGAGGCCATGCCGCAGGTCGGCCACGTCCAGATCCGCAATCGCGGCACCATCGGCGGAAGCCTGGCCCACGCCGACCCGGCCGCGGAGCTGCCCGCCATCGTGGCGGCGCTCGGTGGCCAGCTCGTGGTGCGGGGTCCCGACGGCGAGCGCGTCATGGCCCCCGAGCGTTTCTTCGTGGGGTATCTCACCACGGCTCTCCAGCCGTTCGAGCTGCTGGTCGGCGTCCGTCTGCCGGCCCGGCGCTCGCGCACGGGGCACGCGTTCGTCGAGGTCAGCCGCCGGCACGGAGACTTCGCCCTCGTCGGCGTGGCGGCCGCGCTCACGCTGGACGGGGCCGGCGCCTGCACGGACGCCGTCATCGCCCTGACCGGGGTGGGGCCGACGCCGGTGGTGGCGGCCGCGGCGACGCGCGTGCTCGTGGGCCAGAGGCCCTCGACGGAGGCGTTCCAGGAGGTCGGCCGGCGCGTGTCGGAGACTCTCGAACCCGACAGCGATCTGCATGCATCCAGCGAGTACCGCAAGCACCTGGCGGGCGTCCTGACCCGGCGCGCGCTGACGCGCGCCGCCGAGCGGGCGAGAGGGGGGGAGGGATGAAGGAGCGGACCATCCGCCTGAGCGTCAACGACCAGCCCTACGAGAGGACCGTGGAGGTCCGCAAGACGCTGGCCGACTTCTTGCGGGAAGACCTGGATCTCACCGGCACCCATCTGGGGTGCGAGCACGGTGTGTGCGGGGCCTGCACCGTGGTGGTGAACGGCGAGGCGGTGCGATCGTGTCTGCTCTTCGCCGTGCAGCTCGAGGGCGCCAGCATTCTCACCGTGGAAGGGCTGGCGGACGGCGACAATCTCCATCCGATCCAGGAGGCCTTCTGGGAGCACCACGGGCTCCAGTGCGGCTTCTGCACGCCGGGCTTCCTGTTGACCCTCTACTGCTTTCTCAAGGAAACGCCCCGGCCGTCGGAGGCCGAGATCCGCGAGGCGATCTCGGGCAATCTGTGCCGCTGCACCGGCTACCACAACATCGTGATCGCGGCCCGGGCGGCGGCCGAGAAGCTCGCGTCGGCTCCCGCGGGAAGGAGGACGTGATGGGACAGGTGAAACGGATGGTCGTCGTCGCCGCGGCCGCGCTGGCGGCTTTCCTCGGGAGCCAGCCGGCGACCCTCGGCGCCGCCGCGGAACGCGGGCAGCTCACGCTGATCACCACCGTCACCCGGGTGGTGAACCTTCCGATGATCGTCGGGCTCCGGCTCCTCGAGCGGGAGGACAACATCGCGGTCACGGTCAAGGACCTGCGCTCCCCCGAGGCGGCCATGCTCGCCGTCATCGAGGGCCAGGGCCAGGTGGGCACGGGCTTCGCCCCGTTCTATCCGGCCGTGGAGAAGGGCGCCCCGGTCCGCGGCGTGATGGAGCTGTCGCGGCCGGAGTTCGTGGTGATGGCCAAGAAGGAGCTTGCCTCCGTCAGGGCCCTGAGCGGCGTGCGCCTGGCCTCCCACTCGCCGAAATCCACGGTGCAGTCGCTCCTCGAGTTCTATCTCCAGACCCAGCCCGGGGTCCAGCCCGACTTCGTCTTCATTCCCGAAGGCTCGCCCGCGCGCGCGGAGGCCCTCCTCCGAGGGGCGGTGGCCGCCGCCGCCTTCGACCTGTCGGCCGCCCAGGTCGTGAACGAGCGCGCGCCCGGCAAGTTCCACGTCCTGGTGGACTTCACCGATCAGCCGGTCTCGTCGAGCTTGCTGGTCATTCACGCCGACTTCGCCAAGCGCGAGCCGGAGGTCGTCCGGAAGCTCGTGCGGCGGATTCTGGAGTCGTACCGCCAGGGCGTCCGGGATCCCCGCTTCTGGGTTCGGGAGCGCGGCCAGGCCTTGAAGGAGATCGACGACGCCAAGCTCGAGGCCCAGCTCCGAGCGCTGGTGAAGATCTTCGACGTCAACGGCGGCATCGGTCGCATGCGGGGCCCCGGGGTCCTCGAGAACCTGAGCTTCCAGGTCGCCACCGGCAATCTGAGCGGGCCCGTCGCCAAGTGGAAGCCGGAGGCCTTCTTCGACATCGCGCCCCTGGAAGCGGTGCTCAGGGAGCTCGGCAGGCCGTAGTGTTGGCGGCGGGGCCGACGGGCTGGTGCGGCAGGGATCGCGGGACCACGCGGCACGCGTCCGCAGCCCCGTTGCGGCTGGGCTCCACCTCGGCACGCGGGGCCCGTGGCCAGCGTGCGGGAACGGGTCCCGCCGACCCCTGCCGCACCAGCCCGTCGGCCCCGCGACCGCGACGATCGTTGACATGACTTCCCAGATGGCGCCCTGGTGAGTCGCGAGAGCCGCGTGCTCCTGCTGGTGCTCAGGGCCGCCTCGCTGGTGGCCTTCCTGGCGCTCTGGGAGTGGGCGGCCCGCGTCCGGATCAGCTTCAACTTTCCCTCCCCGCTGGCCACACTGGGAGCGCTGGGGGAGCTGCTCGGCTCCGGAGCGCTCCCGACCGCTACGCTGACCAGCGCGCAGTCGCTGCTGCTCGGATTGGGCGCGGCGACGCTGTTCGGCGTGCCGTTCGGCCTCCTCATGGGGGTGGCGCGACCGATCGGGCGGGTCGCCCGCGTCTACTTCGACCTCCTCATCGCCCTGCCGACGGCCGCCCTCATTCCGCTCGTCATCCTCACGTTCGGTATCAACATCGTCTCCTCGGCGGTCATCGTGTTCGTGTTCAGCGTGCCGTTCATGGCCATGAACGCGTACGGCGGGGTGCGGGACGTCCAGCCGCGCCTGGTGGAGATGGCCCGGTCGTTCGACGCTTCCGGGGCCCAGCTCTTCACCCGCATCGTGCTGCCCAGCGCGCTGCCCATGATCCTGGCCGGCCTCCGCTATGGCCTCTCGCGCGCATTCGTCGGCCTCATCATCGCCGAGCTGCTGCTGTCGCCGTTCGGCCTCGGTCGCCTCATCATGGCCTCCCGCTCCATGTTCGAGCACGACCGGATGTTCGCCACGGTCCTGTGGACCCTGATCCTCGCGGTCGGAGCGCTGACGCTGCTCGGACGGCTCGAGGCGCGGCTCCTCCGCTGGCGGGCTTGAGGGTGGCTTCGTCAGGAGCGACTGCGGCCGCCGGCGTCGGTGCCCCGGCCCCCGCGCCCGTCGAGATCGTCGTCGACGGCGTCTCGAAGCGGTTCGGCGACGTGTCGGCCCTCGCCGAGGTCCGCCTCCGGATCGGCGCCGGCGAGTTCGTCACCCTGATCGGACCGAGCGGATGCGGCAAGACGACGCTTCTGAAGATCATCGGAGGGCTCGTGCGCGCCGACGGGGGCCGGGTCCTCATCGGGAACCGGCCCGTCGAGCGCCCGGGCCGGGAGAGCAGCATGGTCTTCCAGGACTTCGCCCTGCTGCCGTGGGCGACGGTCCAGCGGAACGTCGAGTTCGGGCTGCTGCTGCACGGGGTGCCCCGGGCGGAGCGCGAACTGATCGCCCTCCGGTACGTCGACAAGGTCGGCCTGGCCGGTTTCGGCCAGGCCTATCCGGCCCAGCTCTCCGGCGGCATGCAGCAGCGGGTGGGGCTGGCGCGCGCGCTGGCCGTCAATCCCCAGACGCTCCTGATGGACGAGCCGTTCGCCTCCATCGACGAGCAGACCCGGCGCCTCTTCCAGGACGACCTGCTGGCGCTGTGGTCGGAGGAGCGGAAGACCGTGGTGTTCGTCACGCACAGCATGGAGGAGGCCATCTATCTTTCCGATCGGGTCGTCGTCCTGAGCGCGCGGCCCGGCCGCGTCCACCAGGTCCTCGACGTCCCACTAGCCCGGCCGCGCGAGACCAGCGACGTCCGCTCCAGCGTGGAGTTCACCCGCCTGGTGGATGACCTGTGGAAGATTCTGAGGAAGCTCCAGTGAGCGGGCCGGACGCCGCCGACTCGGATCTGAGCCGGACCGCGCTGGTCGCGGTGGCCGCGCTGCTCGGCGCCTGGGAGCTTCTCGGCCGACTTCAAGTATCGCTGTTCATCCCGCCCGTCTCCGAGGTGGCGGTGGTGTGGTGGAGGCTGGTCGTCGACGGGACGCTGCTGGGGGCCGCCTCGTCCAGCCTCCGCTCGCTGGTCAGGGGCTTCGGGCCGGCGGCCGTCCTCGGCCTCGCCCTCGGCCTGGCAATGGGCCGCTTCGCCGCCGTGCGCTACTTCTTCGACGGTCCGATCAACGTCCTGATGTCGGCGCCGCTGTCGGCGCTGGTGCCGGTCCTCATCGCCCTCTTCGGCATCCGCGATACCGTGGTCGCCGCCACGGTGTTCATGTTCTCGTTCTTCGTCATCGTCGTGAATACGATGACGGGGGTCCGGGGAACGGACCGCTCGCTCATCGACATGGCGCGCCTGTTCGGCGCGGGCGAGCTGGCGCTCTTCTGGCGGATCTGTCTGCCGGCCGCGCTGCCCGCGGTCATGCTCGGTCTTCGGCTCGGCGCCATCCAGGCGGTCAAGGGGATGGTCGTGGGCGAGATGCTCATCTCGCTGATCGGGCTGGGGGAGCGTCTGATCTACTACGGCAACACGTTCCTCGTCACGCACCTCTACGCGGTCATCCTCACGGTCCTGCTCATCGCGGTGGTGACGTCGCAGCTCGCCCAGGCCCTCGACCGGGCGCTGATCCGCTGGAAGTGAGTCATGACCGTTGACATCCACCTCCATTACCTCTCTCCGCACGCCCTCGACGCCGCCCGGCGCCATCCCGACCGCTATGGCGTCCGCGTGCTCGACGGCCCCGAGCCGAGCCTGCGGATCGGCGACGAGGCTCCGACCCGGCCGCTCCTCCCGGCGCTCTACACGCTCGACCTCCACACGCGGTTCCTGGGCGCGCACGGGATCGACCACGGGGTCTTCGGCCCGCTGATGGAGGCCCAGGCCGCGATCCTGGGCGACAACGCGACGCGCGCCTTTCACCTGAGCTCGACCTGTTGACATGGCGACTCCGATGATCGGGGCCTCGATCCGGCGAAAGGAGGACCGCCGACTCCTCACCGGACGCGGAAAGTACGCGGCCGACTTCCGCCTCCCCGCCATGCTGCACGCCGCCGTGCTGCGCTCTCCGCATGCGCACGCCCGGCTGGGGACGATCCAGGCGGAGGCGGCCCGGGGCCTGGCCGGCGTGGCGGCGGTCATCACGGGACGGGACCTGGCCGGCGTCGGACGGATCCCCGTGCGCCTCGGCCCCCGTCCGAGCCTGATCGCCTGCCTGCAGCCCCCCCTCGCCACCGAGAAGGTGCGCTACGTGGGCGAGCCGGTGGCCGTGGTCATCGCCGAGAGTCGCTACCTGGCCGAGGACGCGCTGGAGCTGATCCGGGTGGACTACGAGCCGCTGGCGCCGGTCGCCGACTGTCGCCGCGCCGTCGAGCCCGGCGCCCCCGTGCTCCACGACGCCATCAGCGGCAACATCGTGGACCGGCTGTCCACCCACACCGGCGATGCGATGCGAGCGCTCGCCGCCGCGCCGGTGCGAGTCCGCGAGAGCTTCGCCGTGCAGCGCCACACGGGAGTGCCGCTGGAGACCCGCGGGCTGGTGGCCGCCTGGGACGGTGGGACCCGCGTGCTCACGATCTGGGGCGTGGCCAAGGTGCCGCACTTCAATCGGCGGGTCCTCGCCGATCTCCTCGGTCATCCGGAGCACCTGATCCGGTTCGTCGAGCTGGAGGTCGGCGGCGGCTTCGGGGTCCGCGGAGAGTTCTACCCCGAAGACTTCGTGATCCCGTGGGCGGCGATGCGTCTGGGCCGGGCCATCCAGTGGGTGGAGGACCGACGCGAACACCTGATGGCCACCAACCATTCGCGGCAGCAGTTTCACGAGATCGAGATCGGCGTCAACCGCGACGGCACCATCCTGGCCCTGGCCGACCGCTTCCTGGCGGACCTCGGCGCCTACATCCGAACACACGGCGTGATCGTGCCCGAGCTGACGGCGGCGCTGCTGCCCGGGCCGTACCGGATCCCCCACTACTCGTGCGAGGCCCTCTGCGTGCTCACGAACAAGACGCCCACCGGGACGTATCGGGGGCCGGGCCGGTACGAGTGCACGTTCGTGCGCGAGCGTCTGGTCGATCTGGTGGCCAAGGCGCTGGGCGTGGACCCCGTGGAGGTGCGCCGGCGCAACTTCATCGAGCCGGACGAGATGCCGTACGAGGTGGGCGGCGCCTCCCTCGGCCAGCAGACGGTCTATGACTGCGGCGACTATCGCAGCGCGTTCGAAACGGCGCTCGCCGCCGTCGACTACAAGGCGGTGCGGGCCGAGCAGGCGGCCGGGCGGCGCGACGGGCGCTATCTGGGCATCGGCGTGGGGTGCGTCGTCGAGAAGGCCGGCCTGGGCCCGTGGGAATACGGCCGTGTCGAGGTCGACGGCTCGGGTCACGTGGTCCTCTACTCGGGAGCGGCCGCCGTCGGGCAGGGGCTGGAGACCACGCTGGCCCAGATCTGCGCCCAGGAGCTCGGCGTGCCGCCCGAAGCGATCACCGTGATCCACGGCGACAGCGCGCTCGTCCCCTTCGGCGTCGGCGGGTTCGCCAGCCGCGGCGCCTCGGTGGCGGGCCCCGCGGCGCTGGAGGCGAGCCGCAAGCTCAAGGCCAAGATCCTCCGGGTGGCCGCGAGCCTGCTCGAGATCCACACCGAGGACCTCGTGCTCGAGGGCGGGGCGGTCCACGTTCGCGGCGTGCCCGACCGCGCGGTGTCCTTTCGCGAGCTGGCCCGTGCGGCGGTGCCGGGTCCGCCCGGCATGGAGCCCGGGCTCGTCGCCACGCACTTCTTCGAGGCGCCGAAGATGACGTACCCGTACGGCACCCACGTGGCGGTCGTGGAGGTCGACGCCGAGACCGGTCAGGTGCGGCTGCGCAAGTACGTCATCGCCTACGACGTGGGCAAGGCGATCAACCCGATGATCGTCGACGGGCAGCTCGTCGGGGCGCTGGCCCAGGGCATCGGCGGAGCGCTCCTGGAGGAGCTCGTCTACGACGAGCAGGGCCAGCTCTTGACCACCACCTTCATGGACTACCTGCTCCCCACCGCCATGGAGATGCCCGAGGCGACCGTCGTCAAGATCCTCGAGGAGACCCCCACGCCGCTGAACCCCCTCGGCGTGAAGGGGGCGGGCGAAGGCGGCAGCTCGGGCGTCGGCGCCGCGATCGCGAATGCCGTCGCCGACGCCCTGGCGCCGTTCGAGGCGTCCGTGACCACGCTGCCGCTCTCGCCCGACCGGGTGCTGGCCCTCATCCGGGCCGGCCGGAAGCGCTGAGGGCCATGGCGCGACGATACGTCAACACGCGCGTGAAGCGGCGCGAGGACCCCCAGCTCCTCACCGGCCGGGCCCGCTACCTGGATGACCTGCGGCTCTCGGGGACGCTGAGCGTGGCCATTCTCCGGAGCCCGCACGCTCACGCTCGACTGGTCGAGGTGGACGTGCGATCCGCGCTGGCGGCGCCGGGCGTCGAGGCCGCTCTCACCGGTGAGGACGTCGCCCGGCTGGCCCGCCCGATCCGCGCCGAGATGAGCGGCCCCGGCTACAAGACGAGCGGCTGGCCCGCGCTCGCGCAGGACAAGGTGCGCTTCGTCGGCGAGCCGGTGGTGGCGGTCGTCGCCCGGGATCGCTATCGGGCGGAGGACGCGCTCGAGGAGGCGCGGGTGACGTACGACCCGCTCCCGGTGCTGACTGATGCCGAGCTCAGCATGCGGCCCGGGGCCCAACGGATCCACGACGATCTCTCGGACAACATCCTGTTCCACACGCGCTTCGACAACGGCGCCGTCGAGCGCGCGTTCGCGGCGGCGGAGCTCCGGCTGAACCACACCTTCCGCCACGCTCGCTGCACCTCGGCCCCGATGGAGAATCGGGGCGCGCTCGCCTCGTTCGATGCCACCGAGGGCATCCTCACCCTGTGGGCGTCCAGCCAGTCACCCCATCTGCTGCGGAGCGGTCTGGCCGAGGCGCTCGATCTGCCCGAGTCGAGGCTCCGCGTGATCTGTCCGGCAGTGGGCGGAGGCTTCGGGCCCAAGATGCATCTCTACCCCGAGGACATCATCGTGTGTCTGCTCGCGCGGCGGCTGGGCCGGCCGGTGAAGTGGATCGAGGACCGGCGCGAGAACCTCCTGGCCTGTGCCCAGGCCCGGGAGCACGTCAACCACATCGAGATGGCGGCGACAGGCGACGGCGTCATTCTGGGATTCAGAGCCATCCTCATCTGCGATGTCGGCGCCTACTCCATGTACCCCGTCACCGCGGCGCTCGAGCCGGTGACGGCAGCGGGCATCATCCCGGGGCCCTACCGGATCCAGGGGTACAGCTACGACGCCTATGCGGTCGCCACCAACAAGTGTCCGGCCGGGGCCTACCGCGGCGTGGGCATGGCGCTCGGCACCTTCGTCCGGGAGCGCCTGGTCGACATGGTGGCGCGCCGGACGGGGCTCGACCCAGCCGAGGTCCGGCGCCGGAACTTCATCGCCGCCACCGACGTCCCGTTCACCACCGCCTCCGGGCTGGTCGTCGACAGCGGCAACCCGACCGAGTCGCTCGAGCGCGCGCTGGAGGCGGCGGGGTACGACGCGCTGCTGAAGGACCGGCGGCGGAGCTCGCCGACGACCTATCGCGGCATCGGTCTCTGCTCCTACACCGAGTTCACCGGCATGGGCTCGGGCACCTTCCGGCGGCGGGGGATGAGCCAGGTCGCGGGTCACGACGCAGCGACGGTCCGCGTCGAGCCCACCGGGGAGGTGCGCGGGTTCGTGAGCGCGGCCTCCCAGGGCCAGGGCCACGCCACCACGCTGGCCCAGGTGCTGGCCGACGAGATCGGCGTCCCGATGGCGGCGGTGTCGATCGTGGAGGGGGATACCGAGCGGTGTCCCTACGGGAGCGGCTCGTTTGGCAGCCGGAGCATGGTGGTGAGTGGCGGCGCCCTCATCCTGGCCGCGCGCCGGGTCCGCGACAAGGTCATCGCCATCGCCGCCCACATGATGGAAGCGGCGCCCGGCGATCTCGTGATGGAGGACGGCGCGGTCTTCGTGCGGGGCCTGGCCGCGCGCAGGGTCACGCTGGCGGAGGTGGCCCGCTTGGCCTACCGGCCGGCCTCGGGCACCTTGCCGGCGAGCGTCGATCCCGCCCTGGAGGCGACCCAGTACTACGACCCGCCGCCGGCGACGTTCTCCATCGGAACGCACGTGGCCGTCGTGGACGTGGACGCCGAGACGGGGCAGGTGGCCATCGTCCGCTACGTGGTGAGCGAGGACTGCGGCACCATGGTCAATCCCATGATCGTCGAGGGGCAGATCCACGGGGCGGTGGCCCAGGGGATCGGCGCCGCGCTTTACGAGGACGTGGTGTACGACGATGCCGGCCAGCCGCTCACCACCAGCTTCATGGACTACCTGCTGCCGACCACGATGGAGCTGCCCGCCATCGAAGTGGTCCACACCGAGACGCCGCCCGCGGTGACGGTGAGCGGGTTCAAGGGGATGGCCGAAGGAGGGACGATCGGCGCGACTGCCGCGGTGGCCAACGCCGTGGCCGATGCGCTGGCCCCCCTGGGCGTGGAGGTGCACGAGCTGCCGCTCTCGCCCGACCGTCTCTACCGACTGATCCATCAGGCGAGGAGGAAACCATGATGACGGTGCGGATGGCGCTCAGCGCGCTCACACTGGCCTCGGCGTTGATCACGAGGCCGGCACCGGCCGAGGCCCCGATTCGGGCCAAGATCGCCCGGCTGGCCTTCCCCTCCCTGGTGACGATGATGGTGGACGTCGTGAAGGACCAGGGGCTCGATCGGAAGAATGGCATCGACCTCGAGGTGCAGTCCTACGGGGCGATCTCCGCGTTTTACGCGGCCCTGGCGACCGGCGAGGTCGATATGACGGTGGCGGGGCCGCACGTGCTCCAGAAGATGCGGAACGAGGGAGTCCCCATCAAGGCCGTGTTCACGTACGCGCGGCTCAACGCCCTGGCCGTGATCACGGCGGACCCGGCCGTGCGCAGCATCGCCGACCTCAAGGGCAAGTCGATCGCCGCCGACATGGGCTCCTCGGAGTACCAGATCCTCTCGATCTACGGGCGCGCGCAGGGCCTCGTCTTCGGTAAGGACATCACGGTGGTGCAGGCCGGGCCGCCGCTGGCGCGCACCCAGCTGCAGGCCAAGCGGGTCGACGCGGCGATGACCTGGGAGCCATCGGCCACCCTCACGCTCCGCGACAATCCGCAGTACCGCGTGATCCTCACCGGCGACACGGCCTGGAGATCGATCGCCCGGACCAACGGCTGGCAGCTCGTGCTCGCCATGCGCGAGGACTTCCTGCGCCGCAGCCCCGACGCCGTGCTCCGCCTGCTCAGGATGTTCCAGGACGGGCAGCGCTTCATCCAGACCAACCTGGACGACGCCGACCGCATCGTCTCCGGCACCGTCAAGCTCCCGCCCGGCGTGTTCAAGGAGGCGGTCAGCGCCGGCCGGCTCGTGTACGAAGTGCTGCCGGTCTGGGAAGGTGAGCGGCGCGTGATCTGGGACATGTTCAAGGTGGCGGTCGATCACGGGTATCTGGCGAAGCTTCCGGACGAGGGCGCGATCTACCAGCCGTAGGGGCGCGACCATGGAAAAATCGAAGCCGGTGATGGGGGAGACCGTGGAGGCTCTGGAGGCCAGGACCCCCTTGCGTTTTCCGCGGGAGATGGTCGTCTCCCTCCTCGCGCTGGCGATCGCCTGGGAGATCCTCTCGAAGTTCGTCCCGCCGTTCGTCATCCCGAGCTGGGCGCGGATCGGGAAGAGTGTGCTGGGCCTCCCGGCCGACTTCATCGCCATCACGCTGGCGAGGGTGGCGGTGGCCCTGGCGCTCTCGTTCGTGCTCGGCCTCGGCCTGGCCATCGCCATGTACCTCTCGACGGGGGTGGAGAGGTATGGGAAGCCGATCGTCCGGCTGCTCATGGCGGTGCCCGTCGTGTGCTGGATCCTTTTTGCCGTGCTCTGGTTCAAGTGGGTCGAATTCCGGATCGCGTTCGTGCTCATCGTCGTGTGCGGCCCGGTCTTTCTCATCGATTTCCTCGACGGGATGAGAGGGGTGCCCCGGGAGCTGCGGGACATGCTCCGGTCCTTCCGCCCGTCACGCACCCATTTCTTCACCAAGCTGATCCTGCCGGCGACCCTGCCGGTGATCCTGACGAGCTGGAAGATCAACCTGAGCCTGGCCATCCGGGTCGTGACCATCGCCGAGCTGGTGGGAGCGGTGACGGGGATCGGCTACGGCCTCGTCGTCGCCCAGGAGCTCTTCTCGGTGGCGGACGTCTTCGCCTGGACGCTCGTCCTGGTGGCCATCCTGTTCGCCGCCGAGGCGGTCGTCACGCGCGTCGAGGAGCGGATGCTCCGCTGGCGGACATGACTCCACCCGACGGGATCGTGGTCGAGCGTGTCCGCAAGGTCTTCCATCAAACCGGCACCGGAGGGGCCGTGGTGGCCATCGACCGCCTGGACTTCCGCATCGCGCGGGGCGAGATGGTGGCCATCGTGGGCCAGACGGGCTGCGGCAAGTCCACCTTTCTGAATCTGCTCATCGGGCTCGATCGCCCGTCCGAGGGGCGGATCGCCATCGATGGCCGGATGCCCTATGACGACTTCCATCATTTTCGCGGCCACCTGGCCGCTGTCTTTCAACAAGACAGGCTGCTTCCGTGGCGGACCGCGCTCGACAACGTGCGGCTCGGCCTGGAGCTTCTGGGCTACGGCCCGGCCGAGCAAGCGGAGCGCGCCAGGAGGTGGCTCGACCGGCTTGGCCTCGGACCGTTCGTGGGGGCCTTCCCGCACGAGCTCTCGGGCGGGATGCGACAGCGCGTGGCCCTGGCCCGCGCGTTCGCGATCCAGCCGGGGCTCCTGCTCGCCGACGAGGCTTTCGGCCACCTCGACGAGGTGACGGCCGCCTCGCTCCGGCAGACGTTCGTCGAGCTGGCGCGGAAGGAAGGCAACACGGCCGTCCTGGTCACCCATCAACTGGAGGAGGCCATCGAGCTGGGGGATCGGATCCTGGTCTTCGGCAAGCCGGCCCGGCTCCTGGCCGATATTCACCTCGAGCGCTGGCCGCCCGGGGAGCTGCCGCGCCTTCGCACCGTCATCCAGCGCATGATCCACGCCAACGAACCCGCTCCCGAACTGGGGGCACCGGAGGAGGCATCCCGATGAAGACAGAGTCCGGTGCGCAGGCAGTCCTGGACCGCATCGCCGTCGACGAGCTGGTGAAGGTCGCCCTGGACCTCGGGAACATCGACAGCCCGACCGGCCGGGAGGGGCCCGTCGGCGAGTACGTCTACGACTGGCTCGCGGGTCAGGGCTTCGCTCCAAAGAGGGTGGGCCTCTTCCCCGATCGCTTCAACGTGATCGCGACGCTGCCCGGGCAGGGCCGGGGCCGCAGCCTCGTCTTCAACAGCCACATGGACACCACGATCGCCAAGGAAGAGATCTGGACCACCCGGCGCGCGGCCGACCCGGTCTTCCACTCCGCCTGGCGCGAGGGGGACATGCTGATCGGCAACGGGATCTGCAACGACAAGGGGCCGATGGCCACCTGGCTGATCGCGGCGAAAGCGCTGCGGGACAGCGGCGTCACCCTGCAGGGCGACCTCATGCTCATGGCGGTGGTCGGCGAGATCGGTCTCGAGCCCGTCGACGAGTTCCAGGCGCCGCAGTACGTCGCCAAGGAGGCCGGCACGCGCTGGGCCATCACCCACGGGGGCGTCACCGACTTCGCCCTGGTGGCCGAGGGGACCGATTTCGGCCTGGTCGGCGTCGAGGCGGGCAAGGCCTTCTTCAAGATGACGGTGTTCGGCGACGATCTGCCGATCTACACGCCCTACATCGTCCGCCCCACCCCGGTGGAGAAGAGCCCCAACGCCATCGTGCGCATGGCCCGCCTGATCGAGCGGCTGGACGGCTGGGCGTACGACTACGAGCGGCGGAATCGCTATGAGTGTCCGGGCGGCGTCGTGGTGCCCAAGGTGAACATCGGCGCCATCCGCGGGGGCGTGCCGTACAAGATCACCAAGACCGTTCAGCAGTGCGCGATCTACGTGGACGTGCGCATCACGCCCGTCCAGAACCCGCTCGATATCCGGGAGGAGCTGCGGCGCCTCGTGGCCGACGCGGGGCTGGCCGGCGAGGTGGAGCTCTACGTGTACCGCCGGGCCTACGAAGCCCGGAACGTCGATCCCCTGGCGGGCGCCATCACCCGCGCCCACCAGCACCTCCTCGGCGGCACGCCGAAGCCCGCCGCGGCGCCGTTCTCGAGCATGTGGCGCGACATCAACGTCTTCAACGAGATGGGGATTCCGGCGCTGACCTACGGCCCCGGCATCAGCGTGGGCGGCGGGAACTTCGGCATGCGCGTCGCCGATCTCGTCACCGGCGCCAAGCTCTACGCCCTCACCGCGCTCGATCTCTGCACCCAGGACCGGAGCTGACACCGACACCCAACCGACTGCGAGGGAGCCCGATGCCCACCGCCGACCAGGCCAAAATCCTCGGCACGACGGCGGCGAAGCTGCTTCGCCTCTCACGCCGGCCGACAGGGAGACCACCCATGTCACGATGACACGCAGGAGCAAGTAGGCGCGCAAGGCGCCGGAGCGGAGAGAACTAAAGGTCCCGCGTCCCGCCTCGAAGTACTTGTTTTCCGTGCCCTGTATTCCACTGGCGTTATGTAAACCGGTCTGGCATCGCCCTTGCTCCGCTGGCTGCAGTTGGCGCGCTTTCAGGATTTCGCGTCCTGGCCGAAGGGGGCGATGAGAGCGATCGATCCGTTTCCCAATCGCGAGGCACTCCGGATTCGGAGCGGGGGGAGCCCTTCGCCCGTGGCGGGCGAGCTGATGCGCGATTCGGCGGAGCTGATCGGCCGCGACCCGCTGATGCAGGACGTCTACTCCATGATCGATCGGGTGAGCCGAACCAACGCCACCGTGCTCATCCTGGGTGAGCCGGGCAGCGGCAAGGAGCTGGTGGCTCGCACCATTCACGCGCGGAGCCTGCGGGCCGAGCGTGCCTTCATGGTCATCGATTGCGCGGCGATTCCCGCCGGCCTCCTCGAATCGGAGCTCTTCGGCCACGAGCGCGGCTCCTTCACTTCGGCTCTCCGGAAGCAGATCGGCAGGTTCGAGGACGCCGACGGGGGCACCGTGTTCCTCGATGAAATTGCCGAACTGCCGCTGGACCTCCAGGTGAGGTTGCTGCGCGTGCTCCAAGCCCGGCAGCTCACGAGAATCGGGGGCACGGCGCCGATCACGGTCGATGTCCGCTTCATCGCCGCCACCAGCCGTCGGCTGGGGGAGATGGTGCGGGCCAAGACCTTCCGCGAAGACCTCTTCCACCGCATCAACGTGGTCTCGATCAGGGTGCCGCCCCTTCGCGAGCGGGCGGGCGACATTCCCCTCCTGGCCCAGCGGATCATCGCCTCCATCAGCCAGCGGGACGTGATCCCATCGCGCCGCCTCTCTGGGGAGGCGCTCGGCCGCCTTCAGGAGTACGCCTGGCCCGGCAACGTCCGCGAGCTGGAGAACGTCCTGGAGCGCGCCTTGATCGTGGCCGAGGGCGCGGAGATCACCGCCCGGGATCTGGTGCTGTCCAGCGAGTCGCCGGCGGACGACCGCCGCTTCCGAGGGAGGCTGCAGAGCCTGCGGGAGATGGAGATCGGGCACATCCGCGACATCCTGTCCGTGACGAATGGAAACGAGAGCGAGGCGGCGCGGATTCTCGGCATCCATCGCGACACGCTGTACCGCAAGCTGCGCCGCTACGGGATTGTCGGGCCACCGCAAGATCCGACACGGCGAGTGTCGTAGGCGTGCTGGCCCTCGATCGGCCCGTGCCCAGCCCGGAAGTTCGAGAATCGCCAAATCCCTGGCGCAAGTACACACCCGCCGGGCTCGCCGCCGTCATCGGTCTGGCGGTCTCCGCCCTGGCCTTCATGACGGTCGGCAATCTCGAGGAACTGAGATTGCGGAGCGAGTTCGAACAAAAGTCCACGCTGCGGGCGCGGGCACTGGCGCATGCCCTCGAGGGCAGCCTGAACGAGCTCAATTCCATCGTCGACCTGTTCGGGGCCTTACGCGTCGTGGAGCGGCGAGAGTTTCGGGCCTTCGTCATTCCTGCCCTCTCGCGCCAGAGGCAGATTCAAGCGTTCGAATGGATGCCGCGGGTGCCGGATGCCCTGCGCCCGGCCCACGAGGCCGCGACCCGCCGTGAAGGACGGGCCGGCTACGCCGTCACCGAGCGCGACCAGCAGGGCCGGCTGATCCCCAGCCGTCGGCGAGACGAGTACTTCCCCGTTCACTATCGGGAGTCCCTGAAGGACCCGAACCCCAAGGCAGGCCTGGGCTTCGACGTGGGCTCGAATCCCTCGGCGCGGCTCGCCCTGGAGCGAGCCCGGGACACGGGAGCGCCGGCGGCCAGCGGACGCGTCCCCCTGATGTCCGCCGCCGGCGCCCAGACGGGATTCCTCGTGTTCCTCCCGGTCTACCGGACCGGTGTCCCGCTTCTCGGGGTGGCCGAGCATCGCGAGAACCTGCTCGGATTCGTGGGGGCCACCTATCACATCGGGGAATTGGTCGAGGCGGCGCTGGTCGGCTCGGCACCGGAAGGACTCAATTTCAAGGTGATCGATCGCGACGCCAGCGGCACTGAGCGGGCCCTCTATTTCCACAAGTCGCGCACCCTGAGCGAGCACGAGTACCCGCTCGAAGACGAGCCAGATATCCGCGCCGGGCTCCACTTCCCGACCGCGATCACGGTGGCCGGGCGCCCCTGGGAGTTGCTGTTCTATCCGACCCCCCGCCACGTCGCTTCTCATCGCGCCGCTCGGAGGTGGGAAGTCCTCGGAGCGAGCGTGCTGGCCACGGCCCTGCTGGCGATGTACTTGATCTCGGTAGCCGGGCGCGCGGCCCGGGTCGAGCGGCTCGTCGCCCAGCGCACCTCCGAACTGTCGGCGGAGATCAGCGAGCGCCGACGAGCGGAAGAAGCCGCCACCCGGGCGCGCGAGGAGGCCGAGCGGGCCGCCAGCGTCAAGACGGACTTCCTGGCCACCATGAGTCACGAGATCCGGACGCCCATGAACGGTGTCATCGGGATGATCGGCCTTCTCCTCGACACCGAGCTGTCGCCCCGGCAGCGAGAGTTCGCCGAGACGGCCCGGTCGAGCGCCGAGTCCCTGCTGAGCATCATCAACGACATCCTCGACTTCTCGAAGGGGGAGGCCGGCAAGATGACGCTGGAATCCATCCCCTTCGATCTGCGGCTGGCCATCGAGGAAGTGGCCGAGCTCCTGGCCGTCAGAGCTCGGGACAAGGGGCTCGATGTCATCGTGCGCTACGCCCCCGAAACGCCCCGCTATGTCGTCGGCGACCCCGGGCGTGTCCGTCAGGTGCTTTTGAACCTGGCCAGCAACGCCATCAAGTTCACCGAGGCCGGTCACGTGCTCATGAACGCGGAGTGTGAGAGCCGCACCGACGGCGCGGCGCTACTCCGGCTGTCCGTGCAGGACACCGGCATCGGCATCCCGGCCGACAAGCTCGAGATGGTCTTCGAGAAGTTCACCCAATCCGACGCCTCGACCACCAGGCGGTATGGGGGCACGGGCCTCGGGCTGGCTATCTGCAAGCAGCTGGTGACGCTGATGGGCGGGACCATCGGCGCGGAGAGCACGCCGGGCCGGGGGTCGACCTTTCGGTTCACCCTCCCCGTGCCGGTGGCCGCACCGCTGGCCGCCGCCTCCCTGCCATCCGACGAGCTGAACGGCGTGCGCGTGCTGATCGTCGACGACAACGAGGTCAACCGGCGGGTCCTGCACGAGCAGATCGTGAACTGGGGGATGCGCAACGGCAGCGTGGCGTCGGGCAAGACCGCCCTGGCCAAGCTGCGCGAGGCGCATGCCGCCGGCGACCCCTACCAGATCGCCATCGTCGATCTCCAGATGCCCGAGATGGACGGCGAAACGCTGGGCCGTCTGATCAAGGCCGATCCGCTCCTGAACGACACGCTGCTGGTCATGCTGACCTCGCTGGGCGAGCGGAACGACATGACGAGCCTGCAGGAGGTGGGATTCTCCGGTTTCCTCGTCAAGCCGGTGCGTCAGTCGCAGCTCATGGACGCCCTGGCCACGATATGGGCGGCCAGAAACCAGGGACGCGCGGCCGCCCTGCTGACGCTTCAGACCCTGGCCGCCTCCCGCGCGGCGAAGAGAGTGACGCCGACGCCGCGGCCGGCCGGCGAGCCCATCCACGCCCGGGTCCTGCTGGTCGAGGACAACCCCACGAACCAGCAAATCGGCTGCCTGATGCTCGAAAAGCTGGGCTGCCGGGTGGACGTCGCCGGCAACGGCCGCGAGGCCATCGAGATACTCTCGATGGTTCCCTACGACGTGGTCTTCATGGACTGTCAGATGCCCGAGATGGACGGGTACGAGGCCACGGCGGAAATCCGTCGCCGCGAGGCCGAGATGCCGTGGCGCGCCCCCATCATCGCCATGACGGCCAATGCGATGCAGGGCGACCGCGAGAAGTGCCTGGCCGCGGGAATGGACGACTACGTCAGCAAGCCGGTCAGGCCCCGGGATCTGGACGCCGTGCTCCGGCGGTGGTTCAAGGCGCCCGACCCGAAGGCGGGCGCGTCGGCCCTGACGAATGGACCCGCTGTCGCGTTGGATCCCGTCGCGTTCGAGGAGTTCATGAGCCTGGCCGGCACCGATGTCTCGCTGCTCGAGGAGCTGGTGGAGACGTTTTTCACGGAGGCAGTGGCGCGGTTGGGAGCCATGCGCCAGGCGGCGAGCGTCGGTGACGCGGACGGCATCAGGAAGGCCGCGCACGCGCTGAAGGGCAGCAGCAGCGGACTGGGAGCGCCCGGCATGGCCGATCTCTGTGACCGACTGGAGATGCAGTCCAGCGCGGAACCGTCCGCCGACACTATCGAGCGCATCGGCCGCCTGGAGGCAGAGTTCGGACGGGTGCGCGACGAGCTGGACGCCCGCCTGCGGCGCAGCGGTCTCAGCGGGACGCGATGAGAAGTAGGTTCCCCCTGCGATCAGTCCTGACCGCCCTCCTGTTGCTTGGCGTCGTGACCGGCGTCCACCAGCAGCTTTGGGCGCAATCCATGTCGGTCGATCAACTCAAGGACCGATACCGTCGCCCGCAGACGGTTCCCTTCCCGGAGGACAACACCTTCACCCAGGATCGAGCAGCGCTCGGGAAACTCCTGTTCTTCGATCCCCGGCTCTCCGGATCGAACCTGATCTCCTGCGCGACCTGTCACAACCCGGCGCTTTCGTGGGGGGACGGACTCCCCAAGGCCCTGGGTCAGGGGATGAAGGAACTGAGCCGGCGGACGCCCACCATTCTCAACATGGCCTGGGCTGAGGCACTCTTCTGGGATGGTCGCGCCGACACGCTGGAAGCCCAGGCCCTCGGGCCGATCACGTCGCCCGACGAAATGAACCTGAGCCCCAAGGAGCTGGTGGAGAGGCTCAAGGCCATCCCCGGCTATGTCACACGCTTCCGGATCGCTTATCCCGACGAGGGCATCGTCCCCGCCACCGTGGCCAAGGCCCTGGCCACGTTCGAGAGGACGGTCGTCTCCGGGATCGCGCCGTTCGACGAGTGGGTGGCGGGGAGCGAGCAGGCGATCTCGGAGAAGGCCAAGCGGGGCTTCGTGCTCTTCAACACCAAGGCCAACTGCGCCAAGTGCCATCGCGGGTGGAATTTCACGGACTCCGGCTTCCACGATATCGGGATGCCCACCGAGGATCTCGGGCGCGGCAAGCACCTCCCAAAACTGGTCGGCATGCGGCACGCCTTCAAGACGCCGACGCTGCGCAACGTCGATCGGCGGGCGCCCTACATGCACAACGGGTCGGTGGCCACGCTGAGGGAGGTCATCGACCTCTACGACAAGGGGGGCGTGGCCCGGCCGAGCCGCTCCCCGGATATTCGGCCGCTCGGCCTGACCCGCGAAGAGAAGGAGGCGCTCATCACGTTCCTCAAGACCCTGACCAGCGTCGATCCGCCGGTGTCTCTCCCGGAGCTCCCGCGATAGAGGTCAATGGCATGATGCGGAGCGCTGCCGGAGCCCTGGGGGCGGTCATGATCGCCGCCACCCTCGCGGCCGGGAGCGACATCGTCGTCGTCCAAAGGAACAAGACCTTCTCCCCCCATGAGATACAGATCAGGGTCGGAGACCGCGTGGTGTTCGTCAACGAAGACGAGGTCACCCATAACGTCTACTCGCCGACGCCGGGGCTGGAGTTCAACATCCGGTCCCAGCAGCCGGGGCAATCGGACGTGGTCAGCTTTTCGAAGCCCGGAGTGCTCGAGGTGCGATGCGCGATCCACCCGAAGATGAAGATGCGCGTGACGGTGACCCGGTGACCACGGCCTACGGCGTCGTCGCCCGGTGCAATCCATCGATATCCCGGGACACGATCGAAGCGGCGGTTTCGAGGCTGGCCCGTACGATATTCCCCAACGCGTCGATCGCGCTCGGAGAGGACACGGATCACGGATCGCTCGTCAGCGAGCGCCCGCAACCGTTCGTATTCCTCTACGTGACCGAGTCCGGGCGCTCGTTCTCGTTTTGTCGCTTCCGGCGGTTCCCCGAAGGCGCGGAGTTCGTGTTCAATCTGACCGAGAGCGGCCGGTCCTCGGCGGAGCTCGAACGCTATCTGACGGGCTCCCTGTCGATCGAGGTCGTCCGGCGCCAGCTCTTCTGATGAAAAGCCCCGGCCGACGACCGGTCCTGGTGGCCGACGACGAGGACGAGTTCCGGTCGGTCCTCGGGGAATATCTCGAACAGTGCGGCCACGAAGTGCTCGAAGCGGCCAACGGGCTCGAAGCGCTGTGGGCCATCAAGCACAAGCGCTGTGCCGTCGTGGTACTGGATCTCTCCATGCCCCGCCTCGGCGGCCTCGACGTCATCCCGCAGATCCAGAAGTTCGACCCCTCGATCTGCATCATCGTGGTGACGGCGCACGCCACCGGCGAGATCGTCGCCCGACTCGAGAAGCTGGGGGTGCCGGTGCTGTCCAAGCCCGTCGCGCTGCGGCCGCTGGGCGCGCTCGTGGCCGAGGCGTGCGCGCGGGTGCAGGGCTCCACCTCGGCGGGCGCGGGCCGTAACGCTCCTGACCAGGGAACAAGGGGGTGATGAGGGTGGACACGGGCAACGCACGGGTTCTCATCGTCGAGGACGATCGGTTTCTCCGCCGGGTTCATGAAGTCGGGCTTCGCCAGCGCGGGTTCACCGTGCTCACCGCGGCCGATGGGGAGGAAGGTCTGCGGGTGGCCCGCACCGAGCACCCCGACGTGGTCCTCCTGGACCTGGTCATGCCGAAGCTTCAGGGCTTCGAGGTGCTCCGCCTCCTCAAGGCCGATCCCGCTACCGAGGCGATCCCTGTGGTCATCCTGAGCAGTCTGGGCGGCGACGGCGATGTCCAAGCGGCGCTGAAGCACGGAGCGGCCTCCTACGTTCTCAAGAGCAACCTCTCCGTCCAGACCCTGGTCAGCAAAGTTCAGGAAGCCCTCGGCGCCGGACAGCCCCGGGCCGGGGACTGAGGGCTCGATGGCCGGACTGCGCGTGAGCGAGGAGGAGCTGCGGAGCTTCCTGGTGACCCGCCTCGGAATCATTGACGCGGCCGAGTTCGACAAGGCGCGAAGGATGGCCGTGCGCCTGAAGATCCCGCTGGAGCGCGCGGTCGTGGAACGGGGCCGCATTCCCTTCGGCGCGCTCCTGGAGCAGCTGGCCGGGAGCTGGGGCGTCGACTTCATCGACTTGAAGGTCAGCGACGTCAAGGCGGAGGCGCTGCGAACGCTGACCGAGGAGTATGCCCGAGCGCGCCTCCTCATACCGTTCGATCTCGCCGACGACCAGCTTCGCGTCGCCATGTGGGATCCCCGTGACCATCGCGCGCGCGACGAGATCGAACGCATGACGAAGCTGCGGGTGGTCCCCTATCTGGCGCCGGAGACGGCGATCCGGCGCGCCCACCTGCTGTACAAGGGCGACCTCCACGAGATGCTCGAGCGTTCCATTTCCGACGAGGGCTCCGGAGCCGCGCGCCCGCGGCCGGCGGGCGGCGAGGATAGATCGGCCGTGGAGCTGCTCGATCGGATTCTTCAGTACGCCATGGTGTCGGGGGCGTCCGACATCCACGTCGAGCCCTACGAGTTGGAAACACTCGTCCGCTACCGGGTCGACGGCCTGCTGCGCGAGGTGCTGAGCCTGCCGCCGGCCGCGCTCCCCTCACTGATCGCGCGAATCAAGATCCAGGGCGGGATGCGGATCGACGAGCGCCGCACTCCTCAGGATGGCCGCTTCGAAGCCGACTTCGGGGGCTTCAAGGTGGACCTCCGCGTGTCCTCGGTGCCGACCCACTGGGGGGAAAAGGTCGTGATCCGCGTCCTGTCGAGGGAGAACGTCGTTCTCGACCTGGAGGACCTGGGGCTGGCGGCGGCCGATTTTCGGATCGTCCTCCGGAACATTCTCCGTCCGCACGGGATGGTGCTCATCACCGGCCCTACCGGCTCGGGGAAGACGAGCACGCTGTACGCCATGCTGATGAGGGCGGGCGCCGAGCGGCAGAACGTCATCAATATCTCGACGATCGAGGATCCGGTCGAGTACACGCTGCCCCGTGTCAACCAGATCCCCGTCAACCCGCTGGCCGGGGTCGAGTTCGCCACGGGCCTGCGCGCCCTGCTCCGCCAGGACCCCGACATCATCATGGTGGGCGAGATCCGCGACCAGGACACGGCCCAGATCGCCGTACGGGCGGCCCTGGTCGGGCGCCTGCTCTTCTCCACCCTCCACACGAATGACGCCACCGGCGCCGTGCCCCGGCTGCTCGACATGGGGGTGGAGCCATTCCTCCTCGCCTCGACGCTGGCGCTGGTGGTCGGCCAGCGGCTGGTCCGCCGGATCTGTGTCAACTGCCGGGAAAGCGTCGCGCCCGACGCCACGGTTCTCAACGCCCTCCGGTCACGGCTGGACTTTGAACAGATGGTGACGATTCTCCGGGGCGAGGGGGTGTTGGGCCAGGCCGACGATCCCTTCGCGGGGGTCCGTTTCTTCCGCGGCAAGGGGTGTCTGCAGTGCAATGGCAGCGGAGTCAGGGGGCGACTGGGAATCTTCGAGCTGTTCGAGATCGACGACCACCTGCGCGGGATGATCATGGCGCGAGGTGACGTCGCGGAGCTTCGAGTCGAAGCGCTGGCGCGGGGAATGAAGACGATGTTCCAGGACGGGCTCGGCAAGGTGCTCCTCGGCGAAACCACGATCGAGGAGATCTTTCGTGTCGCTCTCTAGCCGGCGACCGATCCTCTACCTTCTCGCGCTCACGAGCGTCGGCCTGCTCGGCCTCGCCCCCTGGATTCTCCTGCCCAGTCCCGCGGAACGACGGATGGCCGTCCCGGACGTGAAGACCTCGAAAGGCGTCTCCACCATCAACGAGCCGATCTATCCCATTCCGCGACAGATGGAGCTCGACGCGAGGAAGGTGGCGCTGGGGAAACGTCTCTTTCACGAGACGCGTCTCTCGGGGGACAACAGCACCGCCTGTGCCTCCTGCCACGATCTGGGCAAGGCGGGGACGGATCAATTGCCTCGGTCTATCGGGATCGACGGCCGCCTGGGCACGGTCAACGCGCCGACGGTCTTCAACAGCGGCTTCAACTTCAAGCAATTCTGGGATGGCCGCGCCGACACTCTGGAGGCGCAGATCGATGGGCCGATCCACAACCCGAGGGAGATGGGATCCAATTGGCCGGACATTCTTCGCAAGCTCGAGCAAGATCCCGGCTACGCCGCCACCTTCGCGTCCCTGTACGGCCGCGGCATCCGGCCCGATCACGTCAAGGATGCGATCGCGACGTTCGAACGCTCGCTGATCACGCCCAACTCGCGGTTCGACAAGTTCTTGCGGGGCGACGGCGCGGCCATCACGGCGGAAGAACGTGAGGGCTATCTCCTGTTCAAGAGCCTCGGCTGCGTGGCCTGTCACCAGGGGGTGAGTGTCGGCGGCAACATGTTTCAGACGTTTGGCGTGATGGCCGATTATTTCGCCGATCGGGGCGGGCCGACCGCGGCCGACCTCGGACGCTTCAACGTCACCGGGCAGGAGCCGGATCGCTACCGGTTCAAGGTTCCCAGCCTCCGCAACGTCGACCGGACGGCGCCCTACTTCCACGACGGCTCGGCGACGACCCTGGAGCAGGCGGTCACGGTCATGGCCAGGTACCAGCTGGGCCGCACGCTGGCGCGGGCTGACGTCGACCGCGTCGTCAAATTCCTTCGTACGCTGACCGGCGAGTACGACGGCCGATCGCTATGAAGCTGGTCCGCTCGATGAAGCCTCTGCTCGGTGCCGCCATCTTCTTTCTTTTGACCGTTCTCTTCGTGAAGACGCAGACCGTCGACCCCGAGACACACAATGCGATCGTCACCAATCTCGATGAGTTGAAGCGGCTGGACGCGGTCCTGGACCAGGAGATCCTCGAGGCGCGATTTTCGCAGCTCTCCCACTATGATCCCCTGGTCGCGAGCCTGGCCGAACTGCGAGCTGGGCACCACCGCCTCAAGGCCGGCCCGTATGCCATTTACCGCCGCGGGCAGGCGGACATTGACCGGCGCGTGGAGGCCTACGAGCAGATGCTTGGCCGAAAAGAATTGCTCCTCGAGCAGTTCAAGTCGGCCAATGCCCTGCTCGAGAACTCGCTACGCTATTTCCCGGCGGCGATCGCCCAGGCTCGAGAGGACCGCATCGGCAGCAGCCACGCGGCCGTTCTTAGCGGCCTGTTGCTGGATACACTGATCTATAACCTCAGCGCCAGCGCCGAGCTGAGGCCGAAGATCCTGGTCGCGATCGATTCCCTCGAGGCCGTGCGTCGCCGGTCCCCGCGCGCCGCTGCCGCCGTCGACAACGTGATCGCGCATGCCCGCGTGATCATGCGGACGAAAGATGAGGTGGACGGCCTGGTCGGCGAGCTCATCTCGTTGCCGAGCAGTCAGCGCGCTGACGAGATCTACCGGGCCTACAACGCGTACTACGAACGGCAAGTGCACCGCGGGTACGTCTATCGCTTCTACCTCTACGTGGTGTCCGTCGTTTTGCTGGCCTACGTCGCGCATATCGTGCTGAAGCTCCACCGCGACATCGCTGAACGAAAGCGGGTAGAGGCGGCCCTTCGGGCCAGCGAAGAGCAGTACCGGGCCCTGGTCGAGGGGTCCATCCAGGGCATTGCGATCCACAGAGAACTGATCGTCCTGTTTGCCAACCGCGCGTGGGCCGCCATGTTCGGGTATGGGACGCCCGAAGAGGTGGTGGGCCTGGACCTGAGGACGACGTTGGCCACCCACGAAGTCGCCCGTGTCGAGGCGTACAAGGACGCCCGTCTGCGCGGTGAGGCCGCGCCACCCCGCTACGAATTTGAGGCCGTGCGCAGGGACGGCATAGCGATGCGGGTCGAGGTCGTGGCGTCCGTGGTCTCCTGGCGGGGCGAGCAAGCGATCCTGGGCACGTATTTCGATGTGACCGAGCGCCGACAGGCGGAGGCGGCCCTCCGCAACAGCGAGGAGCAGATCCGTCAGCTGCAAAAGCTGGAGGCGGTGGGGCGACTGGCCGGCGGCATCGCGCACGACTTCAACAACTTGCTCACGATCATCCGCGGGCGGGCCCACATCCTGCACGGTCTCGTCGAGGGGAGCGAACGGCAGCGCAAGCAGGTCGAGGTGATCGCGAAGACGTCGCAACGTGCCGCGGTCCTGACGGCGCAGCTCCTGGCCTTCAGCCGCAAGCAGATCCTCCAGCCCAAGGTCCTCGATCTGAACGCCCTGGTGGGGAACATGGAGGACATGCTGCAACGGCTCATCGGCGAGGACGTCGACCTGCTGTTCGTCTCCGGTGCCAAGCTCGGCCGGGTGAAGGCGGATCCTAGTCAGCTCGAGCAGGTCGTCATGAACCTGGCCGTGAATGCCCGTGACGCGATGCCCCGGGGCGGGCGGCTCACGCTGGAGACAGGGGACATCGAGCTGGACGAGCAATATGCCCGGCAGCACGTCGGGGTCCAGCCCGGCCGGTACGTGATGCTCGCGGTGAGCGATTCGGGGATCGGAATGGACGCGGCGACGCGCGCGCGCATCTTCGAGCCGTTCTTCACGACCAAGCCGGCCGGCAAGGGAACGGGGCTGGGCCTGGCCACGGTCTATGGGATCGTCAAGCAGAGCAGCGGCAACATCTGGGTCTACAGCGAGCCCGGGCAGGGCACCACGTTCAAGATCTACCTCCCGCAGGTCGAGGCCGCGGTCGACGAGCTCGAGCCGAGCGAGCCTTCGGCCGCGCCGCAGCGGGGCGGGGAGCATATCCTGCTGGTCGAGGACGAGGACGAGCTCGGAGACCTGGTGCGAGAGGTCCTCGAAGGGCACGGGTACATCGTGCTGCAAGCGCGTCATCCCGCGGACGCGGTCACGATGGCCGAGCGGCACCCGGGCCCTATTCACCTGCTCGTCACCGACGTGGTGATGCCCGAGATGAGCGGCCCCCAGCTGGCGGCGAGCCTGGCGTCTTCGCGTCCCGCGATGAGGGTCCTCTACATGTCCGGCTACACCGACGACGCCATTGTTCACCACGGCGTTCTGGACCCGGGCACGCCGTTCGTCCAGAAGCCCTTCACGCCGGAAGTCCTGGCCCGGAAAGTCCGCGAGGTGCTCGATACCGAACCTCCGGAGGCAAGTGCGCAACGCCGGGGAGGACGACGGAGACCGCCGGTGGCTCCCTAGTGCCGTTCCAACTATTCGCGCCTAGGAAGGCACCGTGTACGTCGTTCGTGGACAGATTTAGTATCAACAAGTTGGAACGGCACTAGCGGTGGCGAAAGGACGGTGATGAGCGTGCCGCAATTCACGATTCTCGTCGTCGACGACGATCCGGACGTGCTCGATACGGTCGCGGAGCTGCTCGAAGCCGACGGTTATGCCGTCCTGCGGGCCCTCTCGGGGATCGAGGGGCTGAGGCTCTGCAAGGCGCAGAAGCCCCACCTCGTGCTCATCGACTTCACGATGCCGGGGATGGACGGGGTGACGACCGTGCAGAGGCTCAAGGCGGATCCCGACACCAGGGGGATCCCGGTGGTCGCCCTGAGTGGCGCCATCGGGCCGGACATCCACGAGCTGATGCGGGCCGGGGGCCTCGGCTACATTCCGAAACCCATCGACCCCGAGACCTTCGCCGGCCTGGTCGCTCAGTTCCTCAAAGCGACCGTGTCACGCCGGGACCACACCAGGGGAACGCAGTAGGAGCCGGCCCATGCTGAAGGGGCTGCTGGTCGGCGTGGGGCTGGCGGTCGTCCTGCCCGGTGCGGCCGCGGGGCAGCGCATCGAGCTGGACACGCGGTACTGGCCGGCCGAGCTCGTCGCCGAGGCGAAGATCGAAGGCGGGCCGCTGCCCGGCACCGCGTTCGACTTCAAGAAGGATCTGGGAATCGACGATGAGCCCCTGGTCGATCTCCGGCTGGCCGTCTTCACGGGTCCGAACAGCCGGCTGCGCTTGGCCTACACACGAGCGAGCTACGAGGGCGACACGATCATCGGCCGCGCCGTCGAGTTCAACGGTTCCACCTATCCGGCCGCGACCCGCGTCGTCTCCGAGCTCGACGTGCACTATGCCCGGCTGGGATGGATCTGGCAGCTCCCGGTGATCCCCGGCAAGCTCAGGGTCGGTCCGGTCCTGGAGGCGAAAGCGTTCGTGGTCGGCGCCACGCTGGAGGCTCCCGCGACCGCGCCGGCGCTGCGGGAAACCGAGTGGTTCGCCATCGTGCTCCCGAGCGCCGGCCTGGCCCTCGATCTCAGCCTGCGCCAGGCGGTCGACCTGTTTGCCGAGGTCTCCGGCCTGACTCTGGGCGACCTGGGACACGTCGTCGACGCCGAGGTCGGCGTGAGGATCAGCCCTATCAAGTACCTCACCATCAGCGGCGGTTATCGCTTCTTCGACGTCCGGGGCGAGGAAGACAAGAGCTTCGCGCGGCTGCGACTCTCCGGGCCGTTCGGGGGCGTGACCGTTCGGTTTTAGCTCGGTGGTCCCCCCGCACGCGCGGTCGATTTCCTCTGGCCGGCGCTGGCAGCCCTAG
>DASYUQ010000066.1 GCA_036001065.1 Candidatus Methylomirabilota bacterium | reverse complement strand
TCGACGAAGAATCCCTTGGCTTCGAGCATCCCGCCGAATCTGAGGATCCCGGGGATGGCCAGGGGCTGCCAGAGCCAGCCGATCCGGCCGTAGTGGATCTCGAGGTCCGTGACCACCCGCTGGTTCGCCGTGAAGGTGTCGCCCTCGAACGTGACGGTCCGGCTGAGGGTCTTGTCGCCCTCGAAGTGCAGCCGGCTGTAGGCGAGGCGGATCCGGCTGGCCGGTCCCGCCCAGAAAGTCAGGCGAAGCTCGGGGGCGTCCTCGGACTCGAGCCCGAGATCGTCGCCGAAGTCGATGTCGGTGCCGGGCAGCGAGCCGCTCTTGGCTTTGATGGAGGCCTTCAGGTCGGTGAACCAGTACCGGCCCTCGAGATCGATCAGCTCCGCGAAGGCCACCCCCTGAAAGAGCAGCACCGCGAGCGCGGCCAGCACGACCGTCTGGAGCATCAGGAACCTCCCTGTCGATGGACTCGTTCCTTTCGAGTGTAGCCGGCGCCCCCCCGAAGACGGAAGAAACGCGGAAAGGGCTCCCAGGGCGAGAACTTGCGGGGCGTCTAGGGCTGCTGAGCGGTGGCTAGAAACGCACGCCGACGGTGAACCCGGGCATCACGTGCGCGCGGCCCCGGCGGCCGGTGTCGAGGTCGGTAAAGTCGAGCAGGAACGTCCCGGTGATGTTGAGCCCGTCAGCCAGCTTGTAATCGGCTCCCGCGCCGATCGGGATCAGCCACGAGGTGTCGTCGTCACGAAAGGCGGCGTGGACGAAGCCGATGCCGCCCTGCACGATCACTTTCAATCGGTTTTCGGTCCCGGGGATGTCGATCCAGTACTTCGCCTGTCCAGACAACCCGATCTGGGCCAGATCCCCGGTGGCGGCCAGCTGCAGCAGCGGACCGACCGAAAACTTCCGGTCGATGAACCCCTCCGCGTAGCCGTTGAGCGCGAACGCGGTGCCGTCCGGGGTGTCGCCCAGGAAGCCGAGGCCGGCGCCGAAGGTCCAGGCGCCGACCTTCGGGTCGGCCGCTTCGGCGGGCTGTCCACCGCTGACCCCGACAGCCAGCGCCACCGTCAGTACCCACGCGGAAGCTGTCTTTATCATGGCAGGAGGGTAACCGATCCTCGTCGATTTCCGAGTCACCTTTTTGGGACGCTCTGACACCGATCTCCGTCGTCCTGCCTCTCGCCGCTTGGTAACGGCGCGGCCCTTCGACTCTTTCGGGCCAGGCGGCCTTGGCATGCGCGCTGCACGGCAGGGGCGCCATGGGGCGGATGATTCCCGGTGCGGCGGGCTGCGGCCTGGCGCTCGCTCTCGTACTCGCGGCGCTCGGCTGCGCGAAGCCGCTGGCGACCCTCGACATGTTCGAGCCGGCCGCCGGGCCATCGGTCCTCAAGCAACCCGAGACGGAGTCGTCGGCGTCGCGCTCCCGGCGCGTCGTCGCCATCGCCAGGAGGCACCTCGGCGCGCGGTACGTGTGGGGCGGCGCGAGCCCGTTCGGCTTCGACTGCTCCGGGTTCGTGATGTACGTCTACTCCCACATGGGCGTCGCGCTGCCCCACAGCGCGGCGAAGCAGTACCGGTACGGCACGCCCGTCCCGCGGGAGCGGCTCGAGCCCGGCGACGTCGTCTTCTTCGATGGGCTTGGTCACAACGGGATCTACATCGGGGACGGGCGCTTCATCCACGCCCGGCGGAGCGGTCACGGGGTCATCATCTCGGGCCTGGACGAGTCGTGGTACCGAATGCGCTGGGTCGGAGGTCGCCGCTTGTAGCCGGCGCCGCGCTCTTGGCGGACGCCGCGTCTTCAGCCGGCGCCGCGGACGAAAATGTATGAGCGGCTCGCGCCTGGCCGCTATAATTCGCAGCCAAATGGACGTCGCGATCGTGGGCGGCGGACCGGCGGGCCTGCTGGTCGCCGCACGGTGTGCCGAAGCCGGTCTCGACGTCCTCCTCTTCGAGGCAGACGCCGTCATCGGCGAGCCCACCCATTGCACCGGCGTCATCTCTCTCGAGACGGCGGAGCTGGCCAAGGTGCCCGACGAGATCATCCTCCAGCGCCTCGGCCGCGCC
>DASYUQ010000065.1 GCA_036001065.1 Candidatus Methylomirabilota bacterium | reverse complement strand
AAGTTCGGGTGCGGCCTGGCGCAATGCGGGGCCTGCACGGTCCTGGTGGAGGGCGCGACCGCGCGCTCGTGCTCGGTGCCGGTGGCGAAGGTCGCCGGCAAGAAGGTCACCACGCTCGAGGGGCTCGGCTCGTCCGCCAAGCCCCACCCCATCCAGAAGGCGTTCATCGAGGAGCAGGCGGTGCAATGCGGCTACTGCGTCAACGGCATGGTCATGACGTCCGCCGCGCTCCTCGCCAGGAAGGCCAACCCCAGCGAGCGCGAGATCAAGCAGGCGCTGGCCGGCAACCTCTGTCGCTGCGGCACCCAGCCACGGGTCGTCCGGGCGGTGAAGCGGGCGGCTCGGCTCATGGCCAAGGGGGTGTGACATGATCACTCGCGAGACGACGCGCAGAGAGTTTCTCCAAGGCAGTGGCGCGCTGATCGTGAGCTTCAGCCTGGCCGGCTCGGCGGCCCCGGCGCTCGGCCAGACCACGGGCGCGCCGGCGAAGCCGGTCGCCCTCGACCAGGTGGACTCCTTCCTTGCCATCGGGCGGGACGGCCGGGTCCGGCTCTTCACCGGCAAGGTGGATCTCGGCACCGGCGTGCGGACGGCGCTGCGCCAGATCGCGGCCGAGGAGCTGGACGTCGCCATCCAGCAGATCGACCTCATCGAGGGCGACACCGACCTCACCCCCGACCAGGGGCCGACGTTCGGCAGCCTCTCCATCCAGATCGGCGGTGTGCAGATCCGGCAGGCCGCCGCGACGGCGCGCCGGGCGTTGCTCGAGATGGCGGCGAAGCGACTGGGGGCGCCGCCGGAGGATCTCGAGGTGCGGCACGGCGTGGTGCGTCTCAAGGCCGACCCGACGAAGAGTGTCTCTTATAGCGAGGTGGTCGGGGACCGCGAGTTCAATCTCACGGTCGACAAGCAGGCGCCGAGCAAGAAGCCCGCGGACTACACCGTCGTGGGCAAATCGGTCCCGCGGGTGGACATCCCGGCGAAGGTCACCGGCGAATGGACGTTCATGCACGACGTCCGGGTGCCGGGCATGCTCCACGGACGCGTGGTCCGGCCGCCGGCCATGGGCGCCACGCTCCTCGGCGTGGACGAGGGCTCGGTGCGCGGCATCAAGGGTCTCGTGAAGGTGGTACGCGTCGGCAACTTCCTCGGTGTGGTGGCTGAGACCGAGTGGGCCGCGGTCAAAGCGGCCGAGCAGCTCAAGGCCACGTGGTCGGCCTGGGAGGGGCTGCCCGACATGGACCGGCTCTACCAGCACGTCCGGGCGACTCCGATCGCCAAGGACGACGTCACCGTCAACCGCGGCGACGTCAAGGGCGCGCTGGCGGGGGCCGCTAAGGTCCTCACCGCGACCTACGACTTCGCCATTCATCTGCACGGCTCGATCGGGCCCTCGTGCGCCATCGCCGAGTGGCGCGACGGGAGGCTCCTCGTCCGGTCGGCCTCGCAGGCGAGCCACTGGTTGCGCCGCGACCTGGCCACCATGCTCGGCCTCCCTCCGAGCGCCGTCCGCGTGATGTACTTCGACGGCGCCGGCTGCTACGGCCGCAACGGCCACGAGGACGCCGCGGCCGACGCGGCGCTGCTCGCGCGCGAGGTCGGCCGCCCGGTGCGCGTGCAGTGGATGCGCCACGACGAGCACGGCTGGGAGCCCAAGGGCCCGCCGACCCTGGCCGACCTGCGCGCCGGCCTCGACGCCAGCGGGAACGTTCTCGCCTGGCAGTCGGAGTTCTGGGTCCCCAAGGTCGGCGCGATCGCCGAGGGCGTGCCCATGCTGGCGGCGACGCTGGGCGGGCTGCCCCAGAAGGACAACATCAATCCCGGGAACGTCTTCCACAACTCGGCGCCACCGTACGCGTTTCCGAACGCGCACGCGGTCTGCCACCGGCTGGAGACGACGCCCTTCCGGCCTTCGTGGATCCGGACGCCCGGGCGGATGCAGAACACGTACGTCAACGAGGCGTTCATCGACGAGCTGGCGGCGGCGGCCGGCGCCGACCCCATCGAGTTCCGTCTGCGCCACCTCAAGGATCCGCGCGGGACCGAGGTTCTCCACGCCGTCGCCCGGCTCGCGAAGTGGCAAGCGCGCCCGTCGCCCAGGCGGGACGCCAAGACGGCGTCCGTGGCCACTGGCCGCGGCGTGACGTACTGCAAGTACGAGAACGTGAGAACGTACGTGGCGGGCGTCGCCGAAGTCGAGGTCGAGCGCAAGAGCGGCCTGATCCGCGTCACGCGCGTCTTCGTCGCTCAGGACTGCGGCCAGATCATCAACCCCGATGGTGTCCGCGCTCAGATCGAGGGCAACGTCGTCCACACGCTGAGCCGCACCCTGAAGGAAGAGCTGAAGTGGGACCGCTCCCGGGTGACGAGCCTCGACTGGGCGACCTATCCCATCATGACGTTTGCCGAGGTGCCGGAGATCGTGATGGAGCTGATCGACCGGCCCACCGAGCCCCCGTGGGGGGTGGGTGAGCCGGCCGCGTGCGTGGTCCCGTCCGCGATCTCCAACGCGGTGTACGACGCCATCGGGGTCCGGCTCCGCTCGGTGCCCTACACGCCCGAGCGGGTGAAGGCGGCCATCCGCGCTCAGGCCTGACCCCGGGCGGCGTCGCCCAGCGCCGACGGGGCAGGCTGCTCTCTCCTGCCCGGAGAGGGATGCTATTCTGCTGTGCAGTGACCGAAAACAGCCGCGAACTGCAGGGCCAGCTGGCGGAACTCTCCGAGTACTTCGGCCGGCTGGGAACCAACCTCCTCGAGACCAGCCAGGCGATGCGGGAGGGCGCGCCCCCCGCGGAGGCGCTGGTGCGCCAGCTCACCGCCCTGCGCGGCGCCTTCGTCGATCTTCGCACCCGGCTGATCCAGCAGGCAGGATCGTTCGGGGTCACCGTCGCACAATCGCCCGAGGCGATGCTCTCGCTCACCGATCTCGAGCCGCTGCTGCGCGCGATCGTGGACGCCGAGACGAAGCCCGCCCCGGCGGACGCCAGGCGCGCTCCGACCGAGCCCCGGCGCTTGGAGGCGGAGCCCCGCCGCGCGCCGGCAGAGCCCCGCCGCGCGCCGGCAGAGCCCCGCCGCGCGGAGGCTGAGCCCCGGCGTGTCGCCACCGACGATCAGCGCTCTCGCAGCGCGGCGCTGGACGCGGCCGTCCAGCGCGCGATCGGCGTGCTGAATCGCGTCCTGGCCATTGGCCACCGGGACGACTCGGCCTTTCAACCGCTGCTCGAGTGCCAGGCGAAAACCAGCGAGCTTCGCCTGGCGCTCTCGCGCCTCGCCGCCGAGAACCCGGACTGCAGCGTGGAGCAGGTCGACGAGGTGATGCTGCCGTTCGCGGATTTTCTCACCCTGGTGATCGGCCGGGAGAACCTGGACGACGAGCGCTGGTCCCAGCTCGAGGAAGGCGTCGGCCGCATATTCGGCCGGCCGCTGGCCATCGCCGCCACGCGGGGACGGCTCTTCATCCAGGGTCTGGAGCCGCGCGTCGCCAGGCCGGTCACACCGAGCGCGCCGGAAGCCGGCCCGCGCGCGGAGCCGCGCCCCGTGCCGACCGCGCACATGGCGCCCGCTGCCACCGCGCCTGCAGCGCCACCGCCGGCTCCACCAGCGCCACCGCCGGCGGTAGAGCCGGCGGCCGCGACGTTCCGGCCCACGCACGCGGAGGAGCCGGCCTCAGCCCAGGCCGGCCCCGACCCGCGGGCGGCGGCGGTGCCCTGGTGGGCGGCGACAACCGAGGCCTGGAGGGCCTGGAAGTCCAGCGGCATGGCCACGGCCCACGCCCTCCGCGCTGAGCTGGCCAAGCACCCGTACCTGCTCAGTGTGCCGATCCAGCAGAGCGTCGATTACGACGAGGGGCGCCTGGCGGCCGGCTACTTCGTGTTTCTGGACCACGTCGAGAACCAGTCCCCGGCCTTCATCCGCACCGCGCTCGATCAGGCGCTCGAGCAGGCCGGCGAATCGGCCGATCCGCGCGCGCTGGGGACGAGGCTCTACGTGCTGATGGTGACCAAGGGCAAGCTGCGCCAGAGCTATCCGAACTTCGTGCGGGATGTCATGGTCGCGGCGATTCCCAACCCCGGCGTCTGGGTGGACGGCGGCGTGATCGAAAGCGACGCCGAGACCGTCGTGGTGACACATCCCGGCCACGCGATCGGCGAGACGGCCGAGGACAAGCGGAGCCTGACCGAGCAGACCGAGCGGCTCGCCGAGCACCGGTTCGCCGTCACCGTCGCCCCCATGACGACCCGCTTCTTCTACGTCAAGCGCGGCGAGCTGAAGGCCCCGCGGGACGTCCACGTCAAGCTGACGCTGGACGGAGAGCCCTCCGACGCGGCGTGGCTCCTCACGCTGCGAACCGATCACCTCCTGCACGCGTCGCCGAAGCGACCGGGTGCGGAGGGCGCGTCCCTGGAAGGCCTCGGCCAGAGCTACGGCGGCCTCTGGGTCGCCGTCTTCAATGTGGAGCCGGCGGGCGACAAGCAGTACGAGCTGGTCGTCAGCGTGAGGCCGCAGGGACCACCCGCCGGCGCCCGCCGGGCGTCCTTCGGCGCGCCCGCGCGCCCGAGATGACGGCGTGAGTGGAAATCAGGCGGAGCTCGCTCGCGGGCTCAACGTGCTGATGGAGCGCTTCATGCGCCTGAGCGCGCAGGTCGCGGACGCGGGCAAGGGGCTCCTGGAGCGGCGGGCGCTGCCGACGGAGGGGCTGGTCGAGGAGCTGGTGGCCATCCGCGCCGACTTCGAGGCGCTCCGCTCGAAGGCCGTCGCGGCGGCGGCGTCGTTGTCGATCAGACAGGCCTCTCCCGGGATCACCGGCGTCCGGGAGCTGGCGTTCTTGGTCAAGGCCATTGTGGAAGAAGAAGCGCGCCAGGCCAGGCGGCACACCGACGAAGAGGCGCAGCAGGACACGCGACGTCGCGCCGACGAAGAGGCCAAGCGCGAGGCGGCGGAGGAGGCCAAGCGGCAGGCCGGGGAGGACGCGCGGCGCAAGGCCGAGGAAGAGGCTCGGCGGCGAGGGGCCGAGGCCGAAGCCAAGCGGAAAGCCCAGGCCCAGGAGGAAGGCAGGCGCCGGGCCCAGGAGGAAGCGCGGCGCAAAGCCAAAGAGCCGGTGGCGCCGGCTGCCGCCCCGGCCCCGGAGACCGCCGAGGACCTGGGGCTGGAGACAGCCCAGTGGTGGATCTCGGCCAGCGCCAGCTGGGGCAACATGAGGTCGCGCAAGGTCGCCTTCCCCGACGCCGTGCGCGACGTCCTGACGAAGTATCCCTACGTCTTCAGCGTGCCCATCCAGACCAGCGCGGAGCTGGAGGACGGGTTACTGGCGTACGGCTACGCCGTGCTGCTCGAGTTCGTCGAGCAGCGCGCTCACGGATTCGTCTCGGAGGCGCTCAACCGCCTGGCCACGCGCAAGGGCGCGTCCCTGGGCCAGCGGCTCTATGACTATCTGTCCGAGTCGCTCCAGGGACAGGCCTACGCGGAGTTCATCAAGGCGGTGATGCTGGTCGGCCTCCCCAAGCCTGGCCTCTGGGTCAACGGCGGCATCGAGGAGAGTGAAGCCACCACGACCGTCTTCCAGCGTCCGAGCGGCAGGATCGGCGATTCCGCCCAGAAGGCCGAGCGGCTCGCCCAGGAAGGGCAGCGCTCCGCCGACCATCAGTTCGTCGCCGACGTGGCCCCACTGACCGCGCGCTTCTTCCGCTTCGACGGTGCCGATCTCAAGGAGGCGCGCGACATTCACATTCAACTCGCCGACAAGGGCGCGCCCTCCGACGACGCTTGGATCGTGCTCATCCAGGGCCGCGAGGGGGCCCCCAAGGCCCGGCGGCACGAGCGCCAGGGAAGCACGGTGGCGACGCTCATCCGCGACTGCGCCGTCTGGATCGGCCTCTTCAACCCCGAGGCGGAAAACGAGCGGCACTACGAGCTGACGGTGAGCGTGAAGCGACGGGGCCCGGGGCCGTCGGCCCCCGAAGCGCGGTAGGGCGCTAGCTCGGCTTGGGTGTCGGGCCCGGCGCCGGTGCGGGGCCTGGCGGCGTCGTGGCTGACGGGGCCGTGGTGCTGGGTGTAGGCGAGGCGGGCGCCGCCCTCGGGTCGCGCTCGAAGGGGCTTCGCCTCACGCCAAGCTTCTGGACGAGCTGGTTGATGGGCTGAACCGACTCCATGAGCCGGCCGAACGCCTGCGTGACCTCTTCGCGGTCGGCCCGCATCCGCTCATGCTCCTTCCGAAGATCCTCGAGCTCCCGGCGAAGCTTCTCGCACTCTCGCTCGAGCTCGGCGGTCCGGGGGTCGTCGCCGTGCAGGAACGCCGGCAGATGCGGCAGTAGCTTGAGGCCCTCCTGAACCCAGCGGGCCAGTCTCTCACGGATGTCCGCTGCCACCGTCGGTTCCATGTCCGTCCTTCTCCGCCCCTATTCCAGTCCAACCAGCTCGGGAGGCGTCGTCCAGACCCCCCAAAAGTGTCAAATTTGAGACTAGCACGCGGTCTGACGGGCACCATGGAAAAATTGGCCCGCCGGATGGTGCCCCTTTCAGGAAGCGGGCATGGCCTCCCGGGGGCCAAACAGTGGGCGGGTGATAGCATGGGCCGGGCCATGGCGGACGACCTCGAGACCTGGTTCGAGCGCGGCGTGACCGATGGGCTGCCCGTGGTGCCGCCCACGCGCGAGCGCGTCGAGCCGATGCTGGGCGCGACGCGACGCAAGCCGGACGAGCTGATCGGGCTCGTCCCTCCGAACTACGGCCGCGCGACGGTCGAGAAGATCGCGGTCAACGCGGTCATGGCCGGCTGCCGGCCCGAGTACTGTCCCGTGGTGCTGGCCGTGGTCGAGGCGGCGTGCGATCCGGTCTTCAACCTGCACGGCCAGTCTGGCACCACCAACGCCGCCTCGCCGCTCATCATCCTCAATGGTCCGGCCCGCCGCCGGCTCGGCGTCAACTGCGCCGCCGGCGTCTTCGGCCCCGGCTACCGCGCCAACGCGACGATCGGCCGAACGCTGCGCCTGGTCATGATCAACCTCGGCGGCGCCCGGCCGGGGGAGATCGCGATGTCCACCATGGGGCATCCGGGGCGCTACACCTACTGCATCGGCGAACACGAGGAAGCCTCGCCCTGGGAGCCCCTGCACGTGGAGCGCGGCTTCGCCGCGGCGGCGAGCACGGTGACGCTCTTCTCCGGCGAGGCGCCCTTCATGATCAACGATCATCTGAGCCGGGGGGCGTCCCAGCTCCTCGCCTCGCTCGGCTGGTCGGCGGCCGGCGTGTGGAACCACAAGGCCTTCCCGCTTTACGGCCACACCCTGTGGGTGATCGGACCCGAGCACGCCAAGACGCTCGGCGGCGAGGGCTGGTCCAAGCGCGACGTGCGACAGTTCCTCTACGACACGATCCGGCGGCGTGCCCGCGACCTGGCCCCGGGCTCCGACGGCGCCGAGAGCGGCCGGCTCAAGAATCTGCTCGCCGGGGTCGAGCCGGACGACCTCATCCCGAAGTTCCCGTCCCCGGACGAGATCGTGATCGTCGTGGCCGGCGGCACTGCCGGCCGCTTTTCGGCGGTGGTGCCCGGCTGGATGGGCGGCGGGATGGGCTCACGCCCGGTCACCCGGATCATCGAAGAGAACGGGGACGGCCCGGGAAGGTGACCACGACGTTCTCTGGAGCAGCCCCGAGCTGTCATCGACGACGCGATCACGACGTTCGTCGGCTGATCGCGCTCAGGGCACGCCCAGACGCCCGGCGCCCGGCAGCTTCAGCGCGGGCTCCTTGAGGTCCAGGCCGAAGGTCAGGCCCAGCAGGTTCACCTCGAGGCCTTCCTCCCAGCCGACGAGCACACCGGCCAGCCCCAGGAGCGAGAGCTGCACGCCGAGGCCGCTCGGGCTCGTGGCCAGGACGGCGCCGCCGGGCAGGAAGTCCTTGCCGATCGCGGTCGGGGGCAGGTCGAGCCGCAACTCGGGAACGGCCCGCGCGATGTAGGCGGTGAAGGTATTGCTGTTCGGCCCCGGCCACGTGCGGTACGACGAGCCGTAGGGATAGGCGGTGACGGCGGCTTCGATCCGGGCGATCAGCGCGTCGACACCGTCGCCCCGGCGCTCGACGAGCAGGCGGGGGCGGCTGCCGAACCAGTAGTTGTCGGGTCCTGCGCGGTTGACGCGCACGGCCGGCGCTCCGCGATCCACGCCCCAGCCGATGACCTCGTAGCGCGTGTAGGCGGGGGCGCCGCTGGGCTTGACCGCGATCCACGTGTGCACGGCGAGCACGCCGCGCCAGCCGACCGCGCGGGCCGCGTACACCTGAACGACTGCCTCCCTGATGATTCCAGGATCGGGCGCCTGTCCCGACGAATCGCGTCGCGCCTGCCCCCAGTCACTCCGCGGTAGCCCGGCGCATCCGGCGATCGCCGCCAGCGCGAGCCACGGCAGCGCCCACGTCATCCAGCGGCCCATCCCCGGTCAAGATAGCAGCATTGCGCTCGGCCACGCCCGGCGGTCTAATCCATCGGTGGACTCGAGATTCGGAAGGAGGCGGACCATGAAATCGAGCAGGGCGCTCCTCCTCGTCCTCTCCCTGGTGCTCCTCGGCGCCGCCGGGGAGGCGTCGGCTTGTGAGATGGCTGGACCGAATACGCACGTCGGCATCATCGTGGCCATCGACGCCGCCCAGAGCACGCTCACGCTCCGCGACGCCCAGACCAGGCAGAACCTCACGTTCCTGGCGCGTCCCGAGCTGCTCAAGGAGGTCGCCGTCAAGGACGAAGTCGCCGTCGTGTACGCCCAGGAAGGCGGCCGGCTCCGGGCGACGGCGATCCGCAAAGCCGGCGGCTGATGAACCGCCTGGCGGGCGAGAAGTGCGTCGCCTGCCGGAGCGACGCGCCGCCCGTGACCGAGACGGAGATGCGCGAGCTCGAGCCCCAGATTCCCGGCTGGAGCGTCGTCGAGCGCGACGGGATCAGGCGGCTGGAGCGCGTCTTCGGCTTCCCCGACTTCGCCGCCGCCCTGGCTTTCACCAACCGGGTGGGGGCCATCGCGGAAGAGGAGGGCCACCATCCCGCCCTCCTCACCGAGTGGGGGCGGGTCACCGTGACCTGGTGGACCCACGCCATCCGGGGGCTGCACCGCAACGACTTCATCATGGCGGCCAAGACGGACGCGCTCTATAAGCGGTAGGCCGGCAACTCCTCCGGGCTGGCATTCACCCCCTCGGCCGCGGTAAAACTTCGTCCAGCGTCCGGTCCCGGAGGAGACTCCGCGCGCCTGAAGGGAGGCGACGATGCCCGCCCTCTCCGTCCTCCTGCTCCTGATCGTGCTGCTGGTGCCGGCGCCCCCGCCCGCGCACGGCCAGGCCGGCGTGCCCGCCGCCCTCCTGCACTATCCCGAGATCGTGCTGCTCAACGGCAAGGTGGTCACCGTCGACGACCGCTTCTCCGTCCGGGAGGCGATCGCCATCCGCGACGGCAAGATCCTGGCGCTCGGGACCTCGTCGGAGATCCGCGCCCTGGCCGGGCCCCGGACCCGCGTGATCGATCTCCGCGGCCGCGCCGTCCTGCCCGGCCTCATCGACTCCCACGTCCACATGCTGCGGGCCGGCTTCCGCTGGCCCCAGGAGGTGCGCCTGGACGACGCGACGTCGGTGGACGACATCCTGGCCCGGATCCGCGAGCGCGCGGCCAAGGTGAAGCCCGGCGAGTGGATCCTCACCCTGGGCGGCTGGCACGAGAGCCAGCTCAAGGAGCGGCGCATGCCCACGCGCGAGGAGCTCGACCGCGCGGCGCCGCAGAACCCGGTCCTCCTGCACATGCTGCTCGCCGCCGCCGTCGTCAACAGCCCGGCGGCGCAGGCGCTGGGCGTCACCGACCCCAGCGGCGTCGTCCGAGGGGCGCCGGCCGTCGTCGCGCTGAAGGCGAAGCTGCCGCCGGTGCCGTTCGAGCAGAAGGTGCAGGGGCTGCGCGCGGTGATGCGCGATTTCAATGCGCTGGGAATCACGTCGACGGTGGAGCCGATCGGCGGCGAGATGACGGAGCGCGACTACGAGCCGGCCTTCGAGCTGTGGCGGCGCAAGCAGATGACGGTCCGCATGGGGCTCAACATCGTCGTCAGGGACCTCGAGGGCGCGCGACGGTGGATCCAGGCGCTGCCCGGCCGGTTCGGCGACGATTGGCTCAGGATCCTGGGGCTGGGCGAGGTCGTCATCCAGCAGATGTGGGACCAGTCGGTGGCCGCCCAGTTCCCGATCTCGCGGGAGACGCTCGGCGAGTTCCAGGAGGTCGTGGCGGCCGCCACGCAGAAGGGGCTCACGCTGCATCTGCACGCGACGCTCGAGTCGACGATCAACACCATGCTCGGCGTGTTCGAGGAGCTGTCGCGGCAGACGCCGCTGACCGCCCTGCGCCTGGTCTTCGCCCACGGCGAGCACATCACGCCCGCCCAGCTCGAGCGGATGAAGCGCCTGGGCATGGGCCTTACGGTGCAGGACCGGCAGGTGATCCAGGGCGACATCATGCGGCGGGTGTGGGGCGAGAGCATGGCCGGCAAGCCGCCCCTCAAGGCCATCTACCAGAGCGGCGTGCCGATGGGGGGCGGCACCGACGGCACGATCGTCGCCCCGAACTCGCCGTTCGTCTCGTTGTGGTGGATGATCACCGGCAAGATGCTCCGGGGCGACGTGGCCCGGGCCCGCGAGCACCTCACCCGGGAGGAGGCGCTGCGGGTCTACACGCGGGGCAGCGCGTGGGTCGCCCACACCGAGGACCGGGTCGGGTCGCTGGAGCCGGGCAAGCTCGCCGACCTGATCGTCTTGACGGAGGACTATCTTGCGGTGCCCGAGGACCGGATTCCCGGCATCCGCTCGGTGCTGACAATCGTCGGCGGGAACGTCGTCTACGAGGCCCAGCCCTAACGCCCTCGACGGGGCCGTCCTCGAGCGCCTCCGCGACCGGCGCTGGCGGCGCGCGCGCGGCCTGCGCGTGCGAAGCGAGCGGAGCGCGCTCGCATTCGTGAACGAGGTGGGATTCTGCTCGACCTTCTACCGCTTTCCGGAAGGCGTGGCCTGTCTGTGGGAGGCGGTGGCCGGGCGGCCTAATCCCCGCTGGCCGCGCCACTCGCATCACGACGCCGCCATCGGGCTCACCTGGGAGCTGAAGGACACGCTGCCGGCCGCCAAGCGCGTCTACTACGGCAAGCTGCTCCGGGGACGGCCCCTGCTGGTGGCGCTCGACCTCTTTCCGGCTTTCTACGCCCGCGCGCGCGGGCGGCAGCGGGCCCGCGACTACCTGGCTGAGTACGAGGCCGGCCACCTCAGCCTGACGGCCAGGCGAATCATGGACGCCATGATGAAGGATCATCCGCAGTACACGCGCGACCTTCGCGCCAACACCTTCATGCTGGAGCCGGCCAAGACGCGCGAGTTCGAGCGCGCCATGGCCGAGCTGCAGCAGGGGCTGTGGCTGGTCAAGACCGAGGAGCGCTACGAGCCGACCTTCTCTTACCGCTGGGACTTGCTGGAGGCGTGGCTGCCCGAGGCCACGGCGGAAGGACGGCGGCTCGCCCGGGAGGCCGCGCTGGATCGGCTGGTGGAACGCTATGCCCGGGGCGTGGTGTTCACCGGGGAGCGGCCACTGGCGCGGCTGTTCGGCCTGCGGGTCGACGAGGTCGCGGCCTCGGTGGCGCGGTTGGTGGGGGGCCGCGCGCTGGTCGAGGGTGAGGTGGGCGGGTGGCCCGGACGATGGCTGGTGCATCGGGACGCGCTGAAGTGAAGCACCCACCATCCCGGGGAGGAGTCGTCATGATCCCACGCCTGTCCGCCGTCACCGACAAGACGGGCAAGCGCTGCGTGCAGGTCGACGGCACCCAGCGATGCAAGGTCGCCCATCCAGACCAACAACGTCGACGTGGACGACCGCGGCTTTGTCTACCTGGCCGATCGCGCCAACACCGGCCTGCACATCGTGGAGCTGACGGGCCCCGCCCGCACGATCGCGAACCTGCCCTGAGCGGGCAGGCGCCTTGACACGCGTTGGCCCCGGTCCTAGATTCCCGCCATTCCCCCGACTCCTCGGACCGGGATAGAAAGAGGAGAGATCATGACGGCCACCATCGAGCGGTATTGCGCCAACGGCGTGTACGATCCTCCGCACTACAGCCAGGCGATCAGGGTGAACGGCGCCCAGACCGTCCTGTTCCTCGCCGGCCAGGTCGCCTACGACAAGGACGGCGGCATCAGCCACCGGGGCGACTTCAAGGGCCAGGCGCGCGAGGTCTTCCGCGCCGTCAAAGCGCTGGTGGAGGCGCAGGGGGGGACGCTGGCCAACGTGGTGAAGATCAACACGTACCTGACCGACATCCGCCACCGCGCCGACCTCATGCCCATTCGCGAGGAGTTCTTCGGCAAGAATCGCCCGGCCTCGACGCTGGTCCAGGTGGCGGCGCTGGCCCAGCCGGACTGGCTGATCGAGGTCGAGGCGATCGCCGTCATCTGACGGGATCGCCAGGCGCGGACGGGCCCGCGTGAGCGTGCACGGCGGGCCGGGTTACCGGCTGGTCCGCGGCTTCGCCCGCCTCGTGCTCGGTCTCTTCTATCGGCGGCTGGAGGTGGTGGGCGCCGAGCGGGTGCCGGCGGGCGGTGCGCTGATCCTCGCGGCGAACCACCAGAATGCCCTGGTGGACCCGATGCTGCTGCTGGCGGCGGTCGAGCGGCGGCTGGTCCCGCTCGCCAAGGCGCCGCTCTTCCGTCATCCGCTCATCGGTCCGTTCCTGCGGCTGGTGGGTGCGATCGCCGTCCACCGGCGGGAGGACCCGGGCTCGGATCCCGCGCTGAATCAGGCGATGTTCCGCTCCGTCATCGCCTGGCTCCAGGCGGGCGGCGCTCTCTTGATCTTTCCGGAGGGTGGCAGCCGGCCCGAGCCCGCGCTCCGCCCGCTCCGCTCCGGTGCCGCCCGCATGCTGCTCGCGGCCGAGGCGGCGAGCGGGGGCGCGCTGGGCGTGCGGCTGGTGCCGGCCGGACTCGTCTTCCACGAGCCGGGCGGCTTCCGCACCGGCCGGGCGCTGGTCATCATCGGCGAGCCCCTGCCGACCGCCGACTGCATCGCGCTCTACGCCACGGATCCGGCGGCGGCGGTCCGCCGCCTGACCGACCGACTGGCCGAGCGGCTCCGGGCCGTCATGGTGGAGGCGGACGATCGCCAGACGTTGCAGCTCCTCGAGCTGCTGGGGACGATGTGGCGCCAGGAATTCGCGGACGTCGCGCGCGACCCGGGCGCGCGCGCGCAGTGGATGCAGCGGGCGATGCGGGCCTACCGATACCTGCAGCGCGCGCAGCCCCGGCGCGCCGCGGGCTTTCGCCGGAGCGTGGAGCATTACGCCAAGGCGCTGGACCTGGCGGGCGTCGGCGCGCAGCAGCTCTCGCGCTCCTACGCGCGGGGCGTCGTCTGGCGCTACGCGCTCCGCGAGGGCCTGTCGCTCCTGCTCGGGCTGCCGCTGGCGCTCCTCGGTATGGTGCTGCACCTGGCGCCGTACCTGTCGACGGCGGGCGCCGTCCGTGCGCTGCGCCCCGATCCCGACGAACAGGCGACCTACGGGATCGCCGCCGCGACCGTGCTGTACCCGGCGTGCTGGGCCCTGGGAGGCTGGGTGGCCTGGCAGCTCGGGGGTGGCGCGTGGCTCACGGCCTACATCCTCGCGCTGGCGCCGGCCGGCTTCTTCGCCCTGGGCTGGCGGGCGCGGCTCGAGCGGCTGCGGCGGGAGGCGCGCACGTTCTTGCACTTCCTCCTGCACCGCGATCTCCACCGTCGGCTGGCCGCCCGCCGTCGGGCGCTCGTGAACGAGATGACGACCCTGGCCCGCGCGGTGCCCGAATCCGTATTAGACGGCGATTCCCCGCGCGCTAAGAACTGATCCGCGCGGGGGTTGTAGGGATTTCACACCGGATCGGCGCGGGCTGCCTGCGTCCGCTGGCACGGCATCCGCATCCGAACTTTTGCATGCACCCGATCGTCGGCATCTTCACCGAACGCGCCGCTGCCGAGCGCGCGGCTGCGGCGCTGGAGGCGCAGGGTATTCCGCGCGAGCGCATGACCATCCTTGTTCCCGGCCACGCCGACTCCTCCCTCGCGGAGGTGCCGACCACGGAGAGCGAGCCGCCGGGCGTGGGGCGCGCGCTGGGCGGCGTGGTGGGTGGCGCCGCGGGCGCGGCGGGAGGTATTCAGGCGGGCGTGCTCACCAGCGTCCTCGTGCCGGGCGTCGGCCCCGTGATCGCGCTGGGCCTGCTGGGGGCCGCACTGTTCGGCGCCGCCGGGGCCGCAGTCGGCCAGGCGCTGGACGAATCGCTGCGCGAAGGGATACCGAAGGACGAGGTGTTCGTCTACGAGGACGCGCTTCGCCGGGGACGCCGCGTGCTCGTCGCGCTCGTGGCCGACGCACCCCAGGCCGACGCCGCACGCCACGCTCTGGAGGCGGCGGGCGCCGAGACCGTCGATGCCGCGCGCGAGAGCTGGTGGATCGGCCTGCGGGAGGCCGAGGCCGCCGACTACACGGCGCAGGGCGGCGAGTTCACGCGCGACGAGAACGACTACCGCCGCGGCTTCGAGGCCGCGCTGAGCGTCGGCGGCCGCGCCTACGCCGAGATGGACCAGGAGCTGCGCGCGCGCTATCCGGACGCCTACGCGCGAGAGGCATTTCGCCGCGGCTACGAGCGCGGGCAAGCCTATGCCGAGGCCCGGCGGCGGGGCGCTCGCGCGGCCTGAGGCGCACCGGGGAGGAGAGCATGGCAGAGTGGCTGCGCGAGTTGACCGACCGCTTTCCCTTCGAGCGCCGGCGGAGGCGCCGCACGGTCGCCCGGGCCTGGGCCCTGGCGCTGCTGGGGGCGGCCATGGGCGCGGGACTGATGTATCTGCTCGATCCGGCACTGGGCCCGCGCCGCCGCGCCCTCGGACGCGACCGGGTGGTGAGCCTGGCCCGGCGCTCCGGCGAGGCGGCCGACTCGGCGTCACGCGAGGCGCTCGACCGCGCGCGCGGACTCCTGATCGAGCTGCGCTCGCGCTGGCGCGGTCGGCTCCGCGGGGGTGTGCGGTCGGGCTCGGCGGTCAGGTCGAGATCGGGGGGAGCTCGAGCGTCCTGACCGGCGGGCGGTCGGGGAACGCGCGCTGCAGGAGCGGGACGGCCACGTTGTAGACCGGCACGTCGCTGCGCGTGCGCCCCTCGGGGCTGCCGTGATGGGCGTGGCCGTGGAGGACGAGCGTCACCGGATAGCGCGTCAGCGGCTCCTCGAGCCGGCTGGAGCCGAGGAACGGGTAGATCTCGGGAGGCTCCCCGACCACGGTGGCCTCGATCGGCGCGTAGTGGAGCAGGGCAACCTGCTGGGGCGTCCGGAGCTTCGCCAGCGCCGACTCGAGCTTGAGCGCCTCGTTCACCGCCTCGTGGACGAAGCTCTTGATCGTGGGCTCGCCCCAGGGCTGGAGCGCGCGCGGGCCGAACCCGCCCGCGAAGCCCTTGACGCCGGCGAAGCCCACGCCCTGGATCTCCACCGCGTCGCCGTCGAGCACGTGAACGCCGGCCTCCGCCAGGATCGCCTTCACGGCGTCCGGCCGCGCCGCCTCGCAATCGTGGTTGCCTAACACGGCGACGATGGGGATCTTCACGGCCGCCTTCAGAATCTGGGCCAGCGCGCGGGCCTCGTCCTCGATCCCGCGCTCGGTGAGGTCCCCGCACAGGACGAGCACATCGACCTCCTGGGCGACGCTGGCCAGAAGCGGCCTCAGCACGTCCGGCGAGGTCGACGGGCAGTGCAGATCACCGATCGCCGCGAGCCGCATCGCCCTGCTGGTCGTTTTCGATCGCCGCGGTCCAGGCCGCGATTTCCTCCTCGGTCATCGTGCCGGGGGGCAGGAGGCGGGCGTCGCGATAGCCCCAGCGCTCGATGTCGACGAGGTACTGCGCCCGGGACAGCAGCGTGCCGCAGCACACGGGCTCGCCCCGGTGCGCCTGTGCGATCTCGCGCTGCAGGCGGCAGCTCAGCTCCTCCATGACCCAGGCGGGAATCCGCGAGCGGTCCCCGGGGTAGATGAAGCCGAACAGCACGAGGTGGCTGAAGAGCGGGCGCCAGTGGGGTCCGAAGCGGCGGAGCAGGCGGTTCCAGTCCAGGCGCTCCGCCGAGGCCAGGAGCAGGTGGGTGACGTCGGCGCCGTCGTAACGCTCCCGCTCCATGATGAAGGCCTTGGACCAGATCGACTCTTCGACCGGACAGAGCCGCACGGGCACGCCGAGGATGCGGTCGTCGACGGCGTGGGCGAACCACTCGTCGTCGACCAGCGAGAAGCCGTTTCCGGAGTTGAAGATGACGTCGATCACGTCGGCGCCCGAGAACGCCTTGCCGAGCCAGTGCGAGAAGGTTCGCTCGGTGCGGAAGCCGGCCGCCGCCAGGACGTCGAG
>DASYUQ010000064.1 GCA_036001065.1 Candidatus Methylomirabilota bacterium | reverse complement strand
CGGCTCTGGGACGCCGACCGCTACGACGGCACCAACCCGCCGGACACGGTCACCGGCGCCCTCTTCGGTCTCTCCGAGTTCACCAGCGCGAACTTCTTCAGCGACGATACGATGGCGCCCCGGGCCTTCGTGAACCCCGAGCTGCCACTGCCGGCGCTGGACCGGCTCGTCCCCGGTCCCATCGAGGTCTATCCGCCGACCGGGAGCCGGCGCCAGTACCTGACGAAGACCGGTGACGGTGTTCCCGTCACCCACATGGTCGCCGAGGGCCTGTTCTCTCGCGTCACGCCCCCGTTCGTCACCCGGCACGTGCTCGACGACTTGGTCTTTGGCGACTACGCGGCGCACCTGCTGCCCCGCGCCATCGGCTACGCCTCGGCGCTGATCGACTACTTCTTCCGGGGGCGCCTCGAGATCGCCCCGCCGGACCGGCACGTGTACGGCCTCACGGGCTTCCAGGAGGGCAACGCGGGCGCGTTCACGAGGCTGCGCTTCAAGGTGCGCAATGTGTCGGGGCTCGGGTCAGACCCGACCCTCCCGGAAGACGTTCCCGCGGGTCAAGCCGGAGAGCTGAGGGCGGTCGTTCGATACCGTACCGCTGCCGGCGTGAATCTGCTCGTGCGCCCCGAGGCCGATCTGTCGGCGCCCGTGGTCGCGGCCTCGGCCCCGCAAACGGTGACGCTGACCCGGGACTTCACGGAGCTGAACTTCGACTTCAGCAACAGCCCCATCCCGACGAACGCCGCCGACATATTCCTGACGGTGGTCTATCGGGGCCCGCTGGGCCTGGAACAGGACGCGGTCGCGGTCGGTGGCAAGGATCTCTTCGAGCCCGATTCCATCCCGATCGTCAACGCCACCGACTACGACTGCTTCAACGGCAGCCTGGCCCACGTGTCGGATTTCACCCACTTCCCGCCCTTCGATCCGTTTCTTCCGTTCGATTCGAGCAATCCTCAACCGCGCGATGTGAACGCGGACGGCCAGCAGGATCTCTTCGGCCCCGATGATGAGCTGGACGGGATCTTCACCAAGGCGCTCAGCTTCTTCGCGGCCCCGACCCCCTCGGAGAGCCGGTTCGACTTCGCGCTCCCGCAACGCACGTCAGCGCAGTACATCCGCTATTCCGTCCTCCAGGACGAGCCCTTCTACACGGTCGCCTGGCGAATCGGTCGCGTCGTGGATCGCGGAAACACGCTGACGCCCACCTTCCCGAATCTCGTGATGAGCATCCCCTTTGCCGCGAACATCAATCGCCTCATCCTTCTGCCGGACGGAAACGTGGCCCACCAATTCAGGACCTCGTTCACGTATCGGGGCGTCACAGCCACTGACATTGTGCTCTTTCTCGCGAAACCTGGGCGGTTCACTCAATGTCTGGGCGCTTCCTTCAACGCATCACCGAACCTGATCCGGATCGATGGAACGTTGGCAGCACCGTAGGAGGCGTCATGAACGCGATCAGACTTTTGACCGTCGCCGCCACCGCGCTCCTCGCGGCCCCGCCACTCGGCGCGCAGGAGCTTCATTACTGGGGCCAGGTCACGGGAGTGGAGAGGCGAGGCTGGATCGAGCGTCAAGGGCAGCACGCCGACGTCGGCGAAGGGGACGAGATTCCCGGAGTCGGCGTCGTCCAGGAGGTGCGGGATGACGTTCTCGTGGTTCGGCGGACCTTGACGGACGACGAGAAACAGCGGCTGAGAGTTCAAGGCCAGGAGGTCGTCGATGTCAAGGTCAGCATCGTTCCCAACCTCTGGCGCCGAGTCGGCCGCTAGTGCCGTTCCAACTATTCGCGCCTAGGAAGGCACCGTGTACGTCGTTCCTGGCCAGAGTTAGTACCAACAAGTTGGAACGGCACTAGGCGGACGACCCGCGCCTCGCCTCACCACTTGTGCGCCTTGTACCACTCGTAGATCTCCTCGCCCGTCGTCATCCAGACGCCCTTGTGCCGGCGGATGTAGTCGTAGACCGCCTCGAAGTACTTGATCCGGTGCGGCACGCCGTGGATGTAGGGGTGCACGGCGATGGCCATCACTCGTGGATTTCGCGCCCCCTCGGCGTAGAGGCGGTCGAACTGGTCCCGGCAGCGCTGCAGCCACTCCGACGAGGCGTGGTGCTGGATGATCATCATCGGGATGTCGTTCAGCTCGACCGTGTAGGGCACCGACACCAGGGGGCCCGCCGTGGTCCGGAGCTCGTAGGGCTGATCGTCGTTCACCCAGTCCGAGACGTACTCGATCCCCTCCTGGGCGAGCAGATCGAGCGTCTCCCAGGTCTCGGTGAGCCCGGGACCGAGCCACCCCTTGGGCTTCTTGTCGGTGAACTTCTGCAAGATAGAGATCGCTTGTCGGATCGCCTCCCGCTGGTCCGGCAGCAGGTGCATCGCGCCCTGCACGACGCCGTGGCCCATGAACTCCCAGCCGGCCTCCAGCATGGCCCTGGCGACCGGCGGGTAGGAGTTGCACACGTTGGCGTTGATGGCGGTGGTGGCCCGGATCTTCCGCTTCTGTAACGCGTCGAGCAGGCGCCAGAAGCCGACCCGCATGCCGTAGTCGTGCCAGGCCCAGTTGGGGACGTCGGGGACGACCGCCACCCCCTGGGGCGTGGACAGGTACTGGCGGGGCATCGCCTTCTCGATGCTCCACTCCTCGACGTTGACGATGGTCCAGACGGCGATCCGGGCGCCTTTGGGCAGCGTCCAGCGCCGGCGGCCGGCGATCGGCGAGTAGTCGAAGCGTTCGTGGGGCAGCTTCACAGGCGCCTCCTTGAACGGGCCCGGCGGGCCGGGAGTTTCACGCGCGGCTCCAGGCGGCTATAGTACAATCCTCCCCCGTGACGCCGCCCCCTGGCATCGACATCCACGCGCACTTCTTTCCCGAAAGCTACCTGAGACTCCTCGAACACGAGGGCGCGGCCGCCGGCGCGCGTCTCGATCGCACGAACCCCGCCGGGCCGGTCATCGTGATCGCCGGCGCCCCTACCGCGCCGCTGGAACCCGCATTCATCGACCTCGAGCTCCGCCTGAAGGCGATGAACCGCACGGGCATCGCCGTCCAGGCGCTCTCGCTGACCGTCCCCATGGTCTACTTCGCCGGCAGCGGCCTGGCCAAGCGCCTGGCCCAGACTTTCAACGACGCCATCGCCGAGGCGCACACCGCGCACCCCGACCGCTTCGTCGGCTGCGCGACGCTGCCCCTACAAGATCCCACGCTGGCCGTCACCGAGCTGGAGCGCGCCGCCCGGCTGCCCGGCGTCCGCGCCGTCTATCTCGGTACCAACGTCAACGGCCGCGAGCTCAGTGATCCGGCCTTCGGGCCGGTCTTCGAGCGCTGTCAGGAGTACGAGCTGCCCGTGCTGCTCCACCCGATCAACGTGGTGGGCGCGGCGCGCCTGGGGCCCTTTTACCTGAGCAACCTGCTGGGCAACCCGTTCGACACGGCCGTCGCCGCCGCCCACCTCGTCTTCGGGGGCGTGCTCGACCGCTTCCCGCGCCTTCAAATATGCCTGCCTCACGGGGGCGGGGCGCTGCCGTACCTCTACGGCCGCCTCCAGCACGGGCAGCGCGTGCGCTCGGAGGCGCGCGATCGCGCGCGCCGGCCCTTCGGCGCCTACCTCCGCCGCTTCACCTACGACACCATCACCCACTCCCCGGAGGCGCTGCGCTACCTGGTGGACCTCGTGGGCGCCGACCGCGTGATGGTGGGGAGCGATTTCTGCTTCGACATGGGCTACGAGCGGCCGCGCGACATCGTCACCAAGCGGCTCGGGCTCAAGGCGGCGGACCAGGCGCGCATCCTCCGCGGCAACGCCGCGCGCCTGCTCGGACTGGCGTGACCGCCGAGTTCTGGATCATCCAGACGTTCAACGGCCTGTCGTACGGCGCGCTCCTCTTCCTGCTCGCCAGCGGGCTGTCGCTCATCTTCGGCGTCATGCGGATCGTCAACCTGGCCCACGGCTCGTACTTCATGCTCGGCGGCTACGTCGGGCTCTCGGTGGTGTGGCGCACCGAGAGCTTCGCCGCCGCGGTGCTGGCCGGCGCCCTGGCCATCGGGCTGATCGGCATCGCGATGGAGCGGCTGTTCCTCCGCCGGCTGGCCGGGCAGGTGCTGGGCCAGGTGCTGATGACGATCGGCTTCGCGCTGATCTTTCAGGACGCGGCGCTGCTCATCTGGGGCGGCGACCCCTACACGATTCCCGTGCCGGGTCCGCTCCGCGGCGTGCTGCGGGCGGGCGCGCTGAGCTTCCCCACCTACCGGGCCTTCATCGTGGTCGTGGCGGCGGTGGTGGCCACCCTCCTCTGGCTCGCGCTCGATCGCACGCGCGCGGGCGCCCGCATCCGCGCGGCGGTGGACGACGCGGAGATGGCCCAGGGGGTGGGCATCAACGTGCCCCTCCTGTCCCTCGTCGTCTTCGCGCTGGGCGCCGGCCTGGCCGCCATGGGCGGCGTCATCGGCGGCGCCTTCCTGGGCGTGTACCCGGGCGCCGACTTCGAGGTGCTCCCCTACGCGTTCGTCGTCGTGATCGTCGGCGGTCTCGGCAGCCTGCCCGGCGCGATGGTGGGGAGTCTCCTAGTGGGGCTGCTCGACAACTTCGGCAAGGCCCTCTTCCCGGAGCTGTCGTACTTCACGCTGTTCGCCCCCATGGCGCTGATCCTGGCGCTCAAGCCCACCGGGCTCTTCGGCCGCGTCTGATGAGCCGGCGCATGTCAACCGAAGCGGGGTATCGCAAGCCGACCGTGCTCCTTCTAGCGCCGGCTTTGCCGGCGCAATCGGTGCTGGGGGAGGCCTCGGAGGGGGCCGCCGAGGCCCCCTCCGATCTATGAGCCGGCGCGTCGCAGGCGTGGGCCTCATCGTCCTGCTGGCGGCGGCCACCGGGCCCGTGCTGCCGGCCTACCCGCTCACGCTGCTCACCCAGGCGTTCATCGTGGCGATCCTGGCCATGAGCCTCGACGTGCTCCTCGGCTACACCGGGCTGCCCTCGCTCGGCCACGCCGCCTACTTCGGCGTCGCCGCCTACGCCGTGGCGATCCTCGCCACCGAGCATCAGGCGGGGTTCGCCACCTGCCTGGTCGTGGGGATCATCGCCGCGGCCGTCACCGCCGCCGCCTTCGGGCTGATCGCCATCCGCGCCTCGGGCACCTACTTCCTCATGATCACCCTGGCGCTGGGGATGGTGGTCTGGGGGCTCGCGTTCCGGTGGGTGAGCCTCACCAAGGGCGACAACGGCATCTCCGGGGTGCCGCGCCCGGAGCTGGGGCTGCCCTGGAGCCTCTGGGGGCCGCTTCCCTTCTTCTACTTCTCGCTGGTGACGGCGGTGCTGGCCTGGGTCCTCATGGGCCTGCTCGTCGTGTCGCCGTTCGGCATGAGCCTCAAGGGCATCCGCGAGAGCGAATCGCGCATGCGGATCCTCGGCTACAACGTGTGGCTGCACAAGTACCTGTCGTTCGTCATCTCGGGGACCTTCGCCGGCCTGGCCGGCGTGCTGTGGGCCTACTACAACGGCTTCGTGAGCCCCGTGGACGTCCAGCTGGTCACGTCGGTCGAGACCCTCCTGATGGTCGCCCTCGGCGGGCCCGGCACGCTCGCCGGCCCCGCCCTCGGCGCCGCCCTCATCGTCTTCCTCAAGAACTTCGTCAGCGTGTACACCAAGCGGTGGCTGCTCATCCTGGGCGCCGTCTATATCGGCGTCATCCTCTTCGCCCCCCGCGGGCTGGCCGGCGCCTTCCGCGGCCAGCGTCACTGAGTAAAGGAGGACCGTCATGACTCGTCGTGCTCTGGCACTCCTCACGTTGGCCGCGCTGCTGACCGGCCTGGGCGCCGCGCTGAGCGCGCCGTCCGCAGCCCGGGCCCAAAGCGGCCCCATCAAGATCGGCCTGCTGGCGCCGCTCACCGGGGCCGCCTCGGCGCTCGGCAAGGACATGGTGAACGGAACCGAGCTCTACCTGGACGAGATCGGCCGCCAGGTCGCGGGGCGGAAGATCGAGCTCATCATCGATGACACCGAGGGGAACACCCAGACGGCCCTCACCAAGGCCCGCAAGCTCGTGGACCAGGATCGCGTGCACATCCTCACCGGCGGCCTGCTCGCATCCACCGGCTATGCGCTGCACCCCTTCGTCGACGCGCAGAAGATCCCGACCACGTACCCGGTGATGTCCTCCGACGACCTCACCCAGCGCAAGCCCGCCAAGTGGGTCGTGCGCACGGGCTGGAACTCGAGCCAGTCCATGCACGTCCTCGGTGACTGGATCTACAAGAACACGAAGTACCGCAAGATCGCCACCATCGGCGCCGACTACGCCTTCGGATGGGAATCCGTCGGGGGGTTCCAGAGGACCTTCGAGGAGAATGGCGGGCAGATCATCCAGAAGATCTGGGCGCCGCTGAACACCAACGACTTCTCGCCGTTCCTGGCCCAGGTCAAGCGGGACGCCGACGCCGTCTTCGGCGTCTTCTTCGGCAAGCTGGCCCTGCAGTTCGTCAAGCAGTACGAGGACGCCGGGCTGAAGGCGCGCGTGCCGCTGCTCTCCAACGGCACCACGGTCGACGAGTCGGTGCTCCCGCAGATGGGCGACGAGGCGCTCGGCACCATCAGCGCGCTCCACTACTCGGCGGCCCTCGACAACCCGGTGAATCAGAAGTTCGCCAAGGCCTTCGAGGCCAAGGCCGGCAAGGTCCCCTCCTACTACGCCGAGACGTGCTACACCAACGCCCGGTGGATCGTGGAGGCGATCAAGGCCGTCGCCGGCAAGGTCGAGGATCGCGAGACGTTCCTGGCCGCGCTGCGCAAGGTGGACCTCAAGGACTTCCCCCGCGGACCGGTGAAGATCGACCAGTGGGGCAACCCGATCCAGAACATCTATGTCCGAAAGGTGGAGAGGGTGGGCGGCAAGCTGCAGAACACCGTCGTCGCGACCTTCCCGGCGGTCAGCCAGTTCTGGAAATACAACCCCGAGGAGTTTCTGAAGATGCCGCTCTACACGCGCGACTACCCGCCGTGCAAGCACTGTTAATCCTCGGAGGGGGGCTTCGCCCCCCTTCCGAAACCTCCCCCCAGGACAGGATTGCGCCGGCCAAGCCGGCGCTCGAACCGCGCGAATCCCGCGCTCGAAGCCCGCGCGAAGGCCGCCGGTGGGTGAGCTGGCACTGAGGCTCGATGGGGTCTCCAAGGCGTTCGGCGGGCTCCGCGCCGTCGACGGCATCGCGCTGGCCGTGCGCCCGGGCGAGCGGCGCGCGCTGATCGGCCCCAACGGCGCCGGCAAGACGACGCTCTTCAACCTCATCTCGGGCGAGCTGCCGGTGACGTCGGGCACCATCCGCCTCTTCGAGCGCGACGTCACCCGGGTGGCGCCGCACCGGCGCGCCGGGCTGGGGCTGGCCCGGACGTTCCAGATCACCAACCTCTTCCCGACCCTCACCGTGCTCGAGAACTGCCTGCTCGCCGTCCAGGCTCTGACGGCCGTCAAGTTCTCCATGCTGCGGCCCCTGGCGGGGTACCGCGCGCTGGAGGAGCGCGCGCGGGAAGGGTTGGCAGCGGTGGGGCTCGCCGATCGGGCGGCCTCGATGGTGCGCAACCTCTCCCACGGCGAGCAGCGGCAGCTGGAGATCGCGCTGGCACTGGCCGGCCGGCCGCGCGTGCTGCTGCTCGACGAGCCGACGGCCGGGCTCTCCCCGGCCGAGTCGCACCTCATGGCCGATCTGCTGCGGCGGCTCGATCCCGCCATCACCGTGCTCATCATCGAGCACGACATGGACATCGCGCTGGAGATCGCCCAGCACGTCACCGTGCTGCACTACGGGCGCGTCATCGCCGATGGTCCCCGGGAGGAAATCAAGGCCAACCCGCTGGTGCGCGAGATCTACCTCGGTGCTTGAGATCGCCGGCGTTCACACCTACTACGGCGAGAGCCACGTGCTCCACGGCGTGTCGCTGGCGGTGGGCCCGGGGGAGATCGTCACCATCCTCGGGCGCAACGGGATGGGCAAGACGACGCTCATCCGGTCGGTGATCGGCTTCACGCCGGCCCGGCAGGGCACGATCCGCTTCAAGGGCGAGGACATCACGCGCTGGCCCCCCTTCCGGGCCGTCGAGCGCGGCATGGGGCTGGTGCCGCAGGGGCGGCGCGTGTTCCCGTCACTGACCGTGCGCGAGAACCTCGAGGTCGCCGCCCGCGCCAACGGCGGGCGCTGGACGCTGGCCAAGGTGCACGAGCTGTTCCCGCGCTTGCAAGAGCGCGCCGGCAACCGGGCCAACAAGCTCTCGGGCGGCGAGCAGCAGATGCTGGCCATCGGGCGTGCGCTCATGACCAACCCCGACCTGCTCCTCATGGACGAGCCGACCGAGGGGCTGGCGCCGCTGCTGGTCCGCGAGGTGGGGCGCGTCATCGCGGAGCTCAAGCGCGAGGGGCTCTCCATCTTGCTCGTCGAGCAGAACATGCCGATGGCGCTGGCGGTCGCCGACCGCGTGCACGTGTTGAGCCGGGGCCAGATCGTATACTCCGCGACGCCCCCGGAACTCTCGGCGAACCACGAGATCCAGTCGCGGTATCTTGGGGTCTAACGATGGCTATGCGCTTCGGGACCTACTATTTCTTCCAGGCGCCGCCGCAGCTGCGCCACCGAGACATCATCCACAACGAGCTCCAGCAGGCGGAGTGGGCGGAAGAGCTTGGGTTCGACGCGGTCTGGCTCACCGAGCACCACTTCATCGACTACGGGCTCTCGGTGGATCCGGCCACGCTGGCCGCGGCGATCGCCGCCCGAACCCGGCGGGTGCGGATCGGGCTGGCCGCCGCCATCCTGCCCTTCCATCATCCCATCCGCCTGGCCGAGCAGATGGCCCTGGTGGACATCATCTCCCAGGGCCGGCTGGACGTGGGCATCGGGCGCGGCAACCGCCCGGTGGAGTTCGCCGGCTACGGCGTGCCCCAGATCGAGAACCGCGAGCGCATGGACGAGGCCCTGGAGGTCGTGGTGCGGGCCTGGACCGAGCCCCGCTTCAGCTTCCAGGGACGGTTCTTCTCGTTTCAGAACGTCGAGGTGATCCCCAAGCCCCTGCAGCGGCCGCATCCGCCCCTCTACCAGGTCTGCGTCTCCAAGGACACGATCGAGAACACCGCGCTGCGCGGGTGGCCGATGCTGAACTCGATGCTGCGGGGCGGGGTCGAGCAGCTCGTGACCCAGCGCGACACCTACGTGGCGGCGCTGGAGAAGGCCGGGCGGAGCCCGAGCGAGATCGCCGGGCTGCTGGGGGACTGGGGAGTCTCCCGCCACATCTACGTGGCGCCCACCGATGCCCAGGCCCAGCAGGAGGCGAAAGCCGCCGAGCTCTGGTACCAGGAGGCCTTCCGCCGCTTCGTGATCCCCGAGCGGATCGAGGACGCCCATCCGGCTCTGCAGGCCGGCTTTCGGGCCATGGCCGAGCGCCTCGGCAAGATCAACTGGGAGGATCTGGTCCGCGAGACGTTGGCCTTCGGTTCGCCCGACACGGTGGCTGCCAAGATCGAGGCGATGCGCGCGATGGGTGTGGGGCAGCTGCTCTGCTGGATGAGCTTCGGGGGCCTCGCCCAGGACAAGGTCCGCCGCTCCATGGAGCTCTTCGCGCGCGAGGTGATGCCGCGGTTCAGAGGCGACGGGTCAGCGCCAGCACGAGCAAGATGATCAGTATCAGCCCAAGACCAGCTCATCTCTTACCCTCCGTTGGCGCGTGTCATCCCACTCATCCTCGCGTATGACGGAACAGAGGCGAAAGAACCAGATGGATTCGGCATGCTCAAGAGAATGCTGAACGACGGCGAGGTTCAGGCGCCAGCACCATTGCACGAACTGTTCGCCGAGCTGGATCGCGACGACTCGTGGTGGATTCACGGCTTCAAGCGAGATACTGGCATCCGTCAACGACTGACTCACTACACCGATGTGGTGTACTTTCAGGGCAGCACCAAACCCGGCGACCCTAGAATGACGAGTGACGTGTCGCTTATCAGCGTCGGCGGGCCCGTTCACGTCCCAGAGTTCGAGGGCGCCTTGCAGGAGCTCTTCGGAAAGCTCTGCCAGTGGCTTGAGCGGCTCGATCTTCTACTCCTTCGACACCTGTCGGAGAAGCTGGCGGCAAA
>DASYUQ010000063.1 GCA_036001065.1 Candidatus Methylomirabilota bacterium | reverse complement strand
ACGGCCGCCTTGGTGGCGCTGTAGACCGCGGTGTTCGGAAGCGTGAGGGTGCTGGCGCTCGAGCTGATATTGATGATGCTGCCGCCCGCGGAGTCGAAATGCCTTACCGCTTCCTTTGAAGCGAGGATCAGACCGAGGACGTTCAGGTCGAACTGCTGGTCTTAGGATGGGTCGATGCGGTGAAGGGATTCAGCCTCTACCGTGAGCGACCACCTCGCCACGGCCGATCAGACCCTTGACTTTGGTCGCTCGAAGCGCCACGCTGCCCGGCACCAAGGGGAGGGAGGCCGGCGTGATCGCGAGCGATCCGATCAGCTACGGACGCCCGCAGGCCGCGACCACCTAATATCGACGAGATCAAGAAGGTCACCAACGCGCCCATCACGTACCTGATCCTGGAGGCAGCGCCAAGCCGACCAGAGGTGATCTCGCCACCGCTGGGCAGGGGGCGGATCAGCCTATGACAGCCACCGTGTCGCTTCCGGCAGTCGACCGCGTCGAGATTCTGACCGTTCTCGACCTCGCGCTGGACCTGCTGATGGCGGGGACCGAGACGGTCCGTCGGGTCGACATCGCCGGACGTCTCGGGGAAGGCCGAACCACCCTCCGCGCTGAGCACGGCTTCTCCAGCCTCGTGACGATCAGCTGCGACAATCGCCGAGAATCCTTTCTCTTCGACGCGGGCCTTACGAAGGATAGTTTGACCCACAATATGGACGTCCTTGAGATCCGCCCCCGGGACTTGCACGCTATTGTGCTGAGCCACGGGCACGCCGATCACGTGGCGGGCCTGATGGGGTTGCTCTCACGGACGGGACGCCGGCGCCTACCGCTGGTGCTGCACCCGGAGGCCTTCCTGCGGAGGAAGATCGTGCTCCCCGACGCGCGGGAGATACTGCTCCCGCCCCCTGACCGGCACGGGATCGAACAGGAGGGCGTCCAAATTCTGGAAGAGCGGGGCGCGTCCCTCCTCCTGGGTGGCCTCGCCTTGGTCACCGGTGAGATCGCCCGAACCACCGAGTTCGAGAAGGGACTCCCCGCGCATTTTGCGCAAGCCAACGGCGAATGGCGACCCGATCCCCTGATCCACGACGACCAAGCGGTCGGCATGAATGTGAGCGGCAAGGGGCTGGTCGTTCTCACCGGTTGCGGCCACGCGGGTATCATCAATGTCCTACGTCATGCGATGGCCCTCACTGGGGTGGGACGGATCCATGCTCTCCTCGGTGGTTTTCACCTGACCGGGCGACTCTTCGAGCCGTTGATTCCCCCGACGGTCGAGGCACTCAAGGCGATCGCGCCCAAGCTCGTCGTCCCGTCGCACTGTACCGGATGGAAGGCCACGCACGAAATTGCGCGGGCCCTTCCCGACGCGTTTGTGCCGAACAGCGTGGGCACGACGTTCCTGATCTAGGAACGGACACCGCCTCCTGCTCACCGCTCCGCAGGCTCTCGATACGCGGGTTGAGGGCACCGGCGCGCCGCGATCGGCGGAGGCGAACGATGAAGCGCGGGGTCAGATATGCCGCCAGAGGAACTCGGCGGTCGCCATCCGGCGCTTGATGATCTCCACGTACCGGCGATAGGCGCGGCTGGTGGCGCCCGGGTGCCAGGAGGAGGGCTTGGGCAGGGTGGCCGCCAGCTGGACCGCCTCGTCCTCGCTCAGCTCGGCGGCGGCCTTGCCGAAGTAGCGACGGCTGGCGGCCTCGACGCCGTGGAGGCCCGGGCCGAACTCGACGACGTTGAGGTAGAGCTCGAGAATGCGTCGCTTCGAGAGCGCGCGCTCGAGCTGCCAGGTCAGAACCGCCTCCTTGACCTTGCGGACGGGGTTGAGGGATGGCGACAGCCACAGGTTCTTGGCGAGCTGCTGGGTGAGGGTCGAGGCGCCCCGTGGTCGCTCCCCCGCCTCCAGCGCCTCCCGGAGCGCCTGCCCGATCTCCGCCGTGTCGAAGCCCCGGTGCGAGAAGAACTTGATGTCCTCGGCGACCAGGACCGCGCGCTTGAGATGGGGAGAGATACGGGCATAGTCGACCCAGGTCCAGGCCACGCGGCGGGGGCGGCTCGCCTCCCGCTGCTGGGCCCGGGAGCGCTCGATGAAGGCCGTCGTCGCCGGAGGCCGACGGGCGAGCGGCGCCACGGCCGGCCAGCTCCACGCCTCATAGCCGGCATAGAGCAACGCGCCGACGAGCGTGTAGAGGACGAGGGCGTGAAACGCCCCCGGCTGGGGAGGCCCCTGCGGCGCCATCCGGCTACGATCATAGCGGATGAGGGGCCGCGAGGGGTTAGCGGGTTCCGCCGCTCACCCCTTCGCCGTGGTCCGGTCACCTCGCGAGCGGATCGGGGCGAAGCTGGAACTTCACGACCTTGCTGGTCGTCCCTTTGCCGCCTTCGACGTGGAAGGGTGTGCGCGTGGCGTAGGTCGACCACAGTGCCTTGCCCTTCCAGCCGGCATTCGGATCGTCGATCCGCCCATCCACCCATTTGGCGTAGAAGCCCATGGGATAGGGGACGCGAAGGTTGACGAACTTGCCCACACGCTGTAACTGGCTTTGGGAAGATCGGGCATGACGTAGCGCCCGCGATCGTCGGAGACCACGATCTTGGCGAACTTGGTGGGAAGGTCGGTCGTTTCCGCGATCACCCAGACGTCGGCTTCCGGCCCGTTCGGTCCGGTGACGACGCCGCCGAGATCGTTGCCGCCGATGCTGACGCCTGAGCCGGTGCTCGGCTGGGCGCTCAGCGGGGCCGGCGAGGGGGCCACAAGCAGGGCGAGGCCGACCGCTACCAAGCCTGAGTACAACCCTTTTGTCGTCCTCATGTCCAAGCTCCTCTCGTCTCTCGACGCGCCCGAGAATCTGCCCAAAGGGGCTCTCCGTCAAGGGGCTTGCGGCCGGCCGCCGCGGCGTGGCGAGGGTTTCGGTGCTACTCTTCCCACACCGCACCGATCCTTTCCGGGCTCGGCTGTCGGGAGGTCCGGGATGAAGTGTCCCCAGTGCGAGCAGGAGAATCCGCAAGGCGCGAGGTTCTGTAAGGTCTGCGGCGCACGACTCGAACTGCGTTGCGCCTCTTGCGGTCACGGGAACGCGCCGGGAAGCCGATTCTGCAACCAGTGTGGCCAGGCCATCGGCGAAGCAGGTCCCGCCGAGGCCGCGTCGCGGTTTGGCTCGCCCGAGACCTACACACCCAAACACCTGGCCGAGAAGATCCTCGTCTCCAAGAGCGCGCTGGAGGGCGAACGCAAGCAGGTCACGGTGCTGTTCTGCGACATCGCGGGGTCGACGGCGCTGGCCCAGCGCCTGGGGCCCGAGGCGATGCACACGCTCCTGAGCCGCTTCTTCGAGCTCGCGCTGGGCGAGGTGCACCGGTACGAGGGGACGATCAATCAGTTCCTGGGCGATGGATTCATGGCCCTGTTCGGGGCCCCTATCGCGTACGAGGACCACGCTCGACGGGCGGTGCTCGCCGCGTCGGCCATCCAGCGACGTCTGAAGGAGCAACGCGCCACCATCGCGCCAGGGCCTGGCGACGAGCTCACGGTTCGGATGGGGCTCAATACCGGAGCCGTCGTGGTCGGGAAGATCGGCGACAACCTGCGCATGGACTACACCGCGGTGGGCGACACGACCCACCTGGCCTTCCGGCTCCAGCAACTGGCGGAGCCCGGGGCGATCCTGATCAGTGAGGCCACCTTGCGCTTCGTCCGGGGCTTCGTGCGTGCCGAGACGATCGAGCTGCTTGCCGTCAAAGGGAAGACTGAACCCGTCACCGCCTACCGGCTGGTGGGTCTCGCCCCTCGGCGATCGTCCCTGGAGGCGGTCGGCGAGCGTCCTTTCAGTCGCTTCGTGGGTCGCGAGCGGGAACTCGCCGCCCTCGACGATCTCTTGAAGCAGGCCGAGGCAGGGCAGGGGCAGGTCGTCGGCATCGTAGGGGAGCCCGGGGTAGGCAAATCGCGGCTACTCTACGAGTTCCAGCGGAGGCTCGCGGGCAAACGGCTCACCTACCTGGAAGCGCGTTGCCTCTCCTACGGAAGCACCATCCCCTATCTTCCCGTGCTCGACCATCTGCGGAGCTCCTGCGGGATCGCCGATCTCGACCCGTCAGAGGTCGTTGCGGAAAAGATTCGTCTCGGTCTTCAGGAGGTGGGAACAGACGCACAGGCGGTCGCCTGCCTCCTTCATCTCCTGGGAGTCAAGGTCGACCCGGACCCACTGGCCGTGCTCACGCCGGAGGCGATCAAGGCGCGGACCTTCGAATTCCTCCGGCAGATGGCCCTCAACGGCAGCCGCCAGCGGCCGCTGATCTTCGTAGTCGAGGATCTCCACTGGATCGACAAGACCTCGGAGGAGTACTTCACCTCGTTCGTGGAGAGCCTCGCCGGCGCGCCCATCTTGCTCGTCACGACCTACCGGCCAGGGTATCGCCCCCCCTGGATCGAGAAGTCTTATGCCACCCAACTGGCCCTCCGGCCGCTCTCGAACCGCGAGAGCTTGACGGTCATCCAGTCGGTGGTCGCGAGCAACCCGATTTCCGATCACGTGGCCCAGCGCATCCTGGACAAGGCCGAGGGGAATCCCTTCTTTCTGGAGGAGCTCGCCCGGGCCGTGAGCGAGCACGGGGATATCGCGATCCCGGAGACCGTCGAGGCCGTGCTCATGGCCCGAATCGATCGGCTCCCCAACGAGTCCAAGCGGCTTCTTCAGACCGCTGCGGTGCTCGGGCGCGAGGTCTCGCGCGGGCTCCTGGAGGCAGTCTGGGAAGGCTCGACAGGGCTCGAGCCGCACCTCTCGGAGCTCAAGCGCCTGGAGTTTCTCTACGAGGCGACGGGGACCCCTGAGACGACGTACGTCTTCAAGCACGCCCTCACCCAAGAGGTCGCGTACGAGGCGCTGTTGACGCCGCAGCGCCAAGCCCTCCATGCGGCCGCCGGCCGCGCGCTGGAAGCGCTCTACGCCGATTGGATGGAGGAGACGTACGACCGCCTGGCTTACCACTACGCGCGTACCGAGGAGATCGACAAGGCCATCGAGTACCTCACGCGCTTCGCGCGCCGGGCCGCGCAGGGTCACTCCCATGCCGAAGCGGCCGCGGCCCTCCGGGAAGCCCTGGCCCGTGCCGAGCGCCTGCCCGCGGAACGCCGCGATCGGCTCGTGCTCGAGCTGGCGCTGCGCCAGGTCCAGTCGCTCAACTTCCTCGGACGCAACCAGGAGAGCCTGGAGCTGCTGCTGGCGCAGGGCGAGCGCCTCCAGCGGCTCCAGGACACCGCGCAGAACTGCCGCTACCATTTCTCGCTCGGACTCACCTACAACTTCCTCGGGGATCGGGACCGGTCGGCCGAGAACGTCCAGCGCGCCCTGGAAGAGGCCGAGCGATGCGGGGACGAGCGGACGATGGGCCGGGCCTGCGCCCTACTGACGCTGGAAAGTTACTGGTCCGGCCGTCCGCGCGAGGGGATCGAGCGCGGCCGCCGTGCGGTGGCTCTCCTCGAGCGAACCCGGCAGCCCTACTGGCTTGCCCAGACGCACTTCTACATGGCGATCAACTACTACCTCATGGGAGCGCTCCGGCCGGCGCTGGAGGCGGCGACGCGCGCCGAGGCCGTCGGCGAGGCCATCGGCGACGCGAGCGTCAGGAGCTACGCCGCATCGACGCTTGGTGGGATCCACGCGGCCGCGGGGGACTTCGAGGCCGGGATCGCCGCCTGCCGCCGGGGCCTCGAACTCGCTGCGGATCCGCTCTCGCGGGCTCAGGCGCTGGGGTTCTGGGGGTACGCGTATCTCGAGCGCGAAGACGCTGCCCACGCGATCCCGCTTCTGCAAGAGGCGGCCGAGCAGATGGGCCTGTTCTGGTATCGGCAGCTCCAGGGCTGGTTCACCGCGCTGCTCGGGGAGTGCTGCCTCCTCGCCGGGCAGCCCGAGAAGGCGCGTGACCTCATCGGCCGGGGCCTGGAGATCACACGGGAGGTGAAGTACGGGCTGGGGGTCGGGTGGGCCCAGCGCGCCCTCGGACGGCTCACCAGGACCGCGGCGGACGTCACGGAAGCCAAGACCCACTTCACTGATGCGCTCGGCACCTTTGGCTCCGTCGAAGCCCGGTTCGAGGTCGGGCGCACCCACCTGGCCCTGGCCGAGCTCGGGACGACTACCGGGGACCCCGGCATGGCGGCCACGCACCTGCGAGCAGCCCACCGGCTGTTCGTCGACCTCGTCGTGCCGACGTGGGTGGCGCGAACCGAGGGGCTCGCGACGGCGGCGGGCGTCTGCCTGCCGATCTAGACTCAGCTCCGCCAGCGCAGCGTCACCGGACTCCGCAGCGGATGCTGAACGGGTTGGCCGCTGCGGCGGGCCCTGAGGTGCGCCGCGCGCAGCTCGAGGTACCAGCGCGCTGGTTGATCAGCATCGCCGAGCAACATCGTCGGCGGGTCGTGCCGCAGGCCGCGGGCCAGGCGTTCGAGGTTCCGCTGGTCCTGGCGCAGGAACCTGCGGCCGAAGAAGCGAAAGAGCGCGGTCACGAACGGGATTCTCCCAAAAAGATTCCAGGCCGCGCAGAAGTCCAGCCGGCAGCCCTCCGCATCGAGCGGGGTCACGACGGTACGGGAAGAAAACCAATAGGGGCCGCAGGTGGTCCATTCCAAGCGCGTGCTCGGGAGCCTGAACTCGATGATGGTCTCGACCGGCCGTCGGTACAGGCGCAGCACCTTGTAGGGAGCGCTGTTGGTGGACGGGGCGTGCGGCCGGACGCGGAAGCCATCGGCGATGGGCTCGAACACCTTCTCTTTCTCGTAGATTGCGCGCGGCCGTCGCCACCACCACGCCTGATGAACAAACGGCCCGTGGGCCGGATCCAGGAGACTCAGCACGGCCTCATCGAAGCCGCACCGGACGTCCGCCGCGAAGTGCGTCAGGCGATAGCGTGGGCTGAAGACGGGCAGGATCGGGACGGCCGGGACCGCGCCGTCGGAGACGGCGGGATCGGGTATGTACACCCACACCTGGCCGTCCTGATCGACGGCAGGGAACCGGGCGACCGCGATCCGCTCGACCGAGACCTTCGCGCCAGCGGGCAGCGAGGGGATGGCTCGACACCTCCCGGTCCGCGCATCGAAGCGCCAGCCGTGGTAGGAGCATTCCAGGAGTTCGCCGTCGAAGCGCGCGAAGGACAAGGGCATGCCGCGGTGAGGACAGTTGTCACGGATTGCAAAGGGGACGCCGTGGACGTCGCGCCCGACGACGAGCGGCACCCCCGCGAGCATCTCGGGCCGCAGGGTTCCGGCGCGCAGGCGCGGGCTCAGGCGGGTGGGGTACCAGAAGCCCAAGGTCATCTCCGAGCCGACCGACTCTGGTCGGGTGCCTGTCCCGGACAAGCGCGCAGTCCCGCGCTCCTCGGTCTCGCCCTGGGAACACTTCATGCTGGGCCTCCCTACCGCCGGACCGGTGAAGGTTCGAGATGGTGCGCCGAAGGTAGCGTTGGCCAGCCGGCAGGGTCAAGCGCCCGGCCGCTGGGTGGGATTGACTGGGGAACGGCTCGCCGTTCATGATCCTGTCTCACCGGCACATCCAGCACCCGGGGGGGACGCTATGGGGCTGAGCAGAAGGGAGTTCCTGGCGGCAGGGACCGCGGCCGCGACGCTGGCCGTGGCGCCGCGCGCGTTCGCGCAATGGCAGCCGAGTCAGCGCTACCCGGACCCGTCTATCCAGATCGTCGATCAGAGCTTCGCGCGCTACCGGCTCGCGCTGGCCAAGGTCGAGCGGCTCGCGGCCGGCTTCCGCTGGTGCGAAGGGCCGGTGTGGTTCGGCGACGGGCGCTCCCTGCTGTGGAGCGACATTCCGAACAACCGCATCATGAGGTGGGACGAAGAGACCAGCGTGGCCAGCGTGTTCCGCAAGCCTTCGAACTTCGCCAACGGCAATACGCGCGACCGGCAGGGCCGGCTGCTCACCTGCGAGCACGGCACCCGGCGGGTGTCGCGCACCGAGTACGACGGCGCCATCACCACGGTCGCCGACCGCTACGAAGGCAAGCCCCTCAATTCGCCGAACGACATCGTGTGCAAGTCCGATGGCTCGATCTGGTTTACCGACCCTCCGTTCGGCATCCTCGGCTACTACGAGGGCTACGTGGCGAAGCCGGAGCTGCCGACCAACGTGTATCGCGTGGATGGCAAGAGCGGGCAGATCACGGTCGTGGCGGGCGACATCAACCGGCCGAACGGCCTCGCCTTCTCGCCCGACGAGTCGAAGCACTACATCATCGAGGCGGGTGTCTCACCGCGCGTCATCCAGGCCTACGACGTCGCGGACGGCGGCACCCGGCTCACCAACAAGCGGAAGCTTCTCGACGCCGGCCCCGGCACGCCGGACGGGATGCGCTGCGACGTGGACGGCAACCTTTGGGTCGGCTGGGGCATGGGCCAGGAGGGGCTCGACGGCGTGTCGATCTTCAACCCGGATGGCCGGCTCATCGGCCGCATCAATCTGCCCGAGCGCTGCGCGAACCTCTGCTTCGGCGGCATCTACCGCAACCGGCTCTTCATGTGCGGGAGCACGGCGATCTATTCGCTCTACGTGAACACCCAGGGTGCAGTAGGAGGTTGAACACATGACGGATCTCGAGCGATTAGGGCTCATCCTGGTCGGGTTCGCAACCGCCGTCGTCGGCGGTGGCGTGCTCCTCGGCCTGGTCGGCGCGTGGTTCACCAAGCGGCGGGGGAGGTAGCGGGCCGAGCGCCGGGGCGGTCCTCGCCGCTCCCGGCTCTAGTGCCGTTCCAACTATTCGCGCCTAGGAAGGCACCGTGTACGTCGTTCGTGGACAGATTTAGTATCAACAAGTTGGAACGGCACTAGCTGCCAAATCCCGAGGTACCGACCCACCCCGTCTCCGAGACGTCCAGCATGATCCCGTCGGGGCCACTGTACTTCACCTCGACGTTGGCATGATGTTGACGGCCCTGGCCCACCTCGAGGGCCTGGTTGACGTCAGCGCGGGGCTCGGAACCGGCTTCAGCCAGCTTTTCGGCGATCACTTCCAGGCTCTCGACCTGAAAACCGATGTGGTGGATGCCACTGTAGTCCTTGCCGCGCTCGACCCCGGCTGCCGCATCGTTCTTGAAGTTGAGGATCGCCAGATTGATATCGCCGTCGCTGAGGTAGTAGCCGCGGGCCCCCGGGCCGTCGATCTTGGCGATTTCCTTCATGCCGAAGACTTCGATGTAGAACGTGGCGGTCTTGTCCACATCCTGGGTAGAAAGGGCGATGTGCTTGATCTTTGGCATGGCCTTTCTCCTCTACTACCGGTCGTTCGCGCTGGTCTCCGGTGCCTGCCTGGGCAAGGTACGCCAGACACGCTCAAAAGGCCAGGATATTGAGCAACCAGAGATCGCTTGCCCTGCCGGCGCTTGCTTTCTACAATTGTCGCGAGCTCACCGGTGACCCACGCGTACCCACCCGGTAGCGTGCCGCGCGAGGCCCCGAGGTGCGCCGCGTGTCAGGCCATTACCTGAAAGGCGAGGCGAATGGATTATAGCGATCTCCGGGACTGGCTGGCGAGGGTCGAGGAGCTGGGTGAGCTCCGGAAGATCGAGGGGGCCCACTGGCGGCTCGAGATGGGAGCGGTCACCGAGCTCCTCTATCGGCGCGGTCCCCAGCCGCCTCCCGCGATCCTCTTCGACAGGGTGCCCGGCTACCCACCGGGCTACCGGACGCTCTTCGGGATGACCTGCTCCGTGAAGCGGATGGCGCTCACGCTGGGACTTCCCATGGTGGAGAGCGGTCTCGAGCTGGTGCAGGCCTACCGGCGGAAGATCCGCGACTTCCACCCCATCCCACCGAAAGTCGTGAAGAACGGGCCGGTCGCCGAGCACGTGGACGAGGGCGACACGGTAGACCTCCTCAAGTTCCCCGTACCCCTGCACCACGAGAAGGACGGAGGGCGGTACATCGGTACGGGATGCCTGGTCGTCACGCGCGATCCCGACGAGGGCTGGATCAACCTCGGGACGTACCGCGGAATGGTTCACGACCGGACGACCGTGGGACTCTACATCTCGCCCGGCAAGCACGGCCGGATCCATCGGCAGAAGTACTTCGAGCGCGGCACGCCCTGCCCGGTGGTGGTTTCGGTCGGCCAGGACCCGGCACTCTTCCTCGCCTCGGGCAACGAGGTGCCCTACGGTCTCTCGGAGCTGGACTACGCGGGCGGCTTCAAGGGGTCGCCGATCGAGGTCATCGAGGGGCGCCATACGGGTCTTCCCATCCCTGCCGCCGCCGAGATCGCGTATGAGGGCGAGATGCTCCCCAAGGAGGGCAAGGACGAGGGGCCGTTCGGGGAGTGGACGGGCTACTACGCCAGCGGCGAGCGCGCCGAGCCGTTCGTACGCGTCAAGGCCGTCTACCACCGGGACGATCCCATCCTGACGTGCGCGCGGCCCAGCCGGCCGCCGTCGGACTACTCCTTCAGCAAGGGCATCGTGAAGTCCGCGCTCATCTGGGATCAGGTCGAGAAGATGGGAATCCCGAACGTGAAGGGCGTCTGGTGTCACGAGGCCGGCGGCGGGCGGCTCTTCAACATCATCTCGATCAAGCAGGCCTATCCGGGCCATGCCAAGCAGGCCGCCCTGGCCGCCTCCCAGTGCGCCGCCGGAAACTATCTCGGGCGCTACGTGATCGTGGTGGACGACGATATCGATCCCACCAGCACCTTCGACGTCATCTGGGCGCTGGCGACGCGTTCGGACCCCGAGCGCTCGATCGACATCATCCGGCGGGCGTGGAGTGGCCCTCTCGACCCCGCGATCCGGCCGGGGCAGAAGGGCTTGAACTCCCGGGCCCTCATCGACGCCTGCCGTCCCTGGGAGTGGCGCGACGAATTCCCCCCGGTGGCCGAGGCGAGCCCCGAATTGCTGGACGAAACGTTCCGAAAATGGCGCGGCATCCTCGGTCTGTAGCCGCGCGTCGGAGTCAGCACCGTTCGAGCGCGGGCTTCGCCCGCGCAATCCTTGCTGGGGGAGGCTTCGGAGGGGGCCGCCGAGCCCCCCTCCGACTGGGCTAGTGCCGTTCCAACTATTCGCGCCTAGGAAGGCACCGTGTACGTCGTTCGTGGACAGATTTAGTATCAACAAGTTGGAACGGCACTAGGAGGCGTCGCGGCATGCAGCTGAGCGGCGCCGACATCATTGTCGAGTATCTGAAAGCCGAGGACGTGACCCACGTCTTCGGCGTGGTGGGAAGCTCGATCCTCGACCTGATGGATTCCCTCGCGCGCTCGCCCCAGATCCGCTACGTCCAGACGCAGCACGAGCAGGCCGCCGCCTACATGGCCGATGGCTACGCCCGGGTGACGGGCCGCCCGGGGGTGTGCGTCGCCACCGTCGGACCAGGCGCGACCAACCTGATCGGCGGGGTGGCCCAGGCCTTCCTCGAGTCGTCCCCGGTGCTGGCCCTGTGCGGCGAAGTCAGTACGCTCCACTACGGCAAGGGGGCGTCGAACTTCCACGAGATCGAGCAGTCGCTGGTGTACAAGCCGGTGACCAAGCTCGCGGTTCGGATCGAGCGCGCCGATCGGATCGTCGAGATCCTCGGGAAGGCCTTCCGGGTCGCGACCAGCGGCCGGAAGGGGCCGGTCTACCTGGGCCTTCCGCGCGACGTCCAGAAGGCCAGGATCGCCGCGCCCGAGATCCCGTCGCCGCGCCGCTTCAAGGCGGAGGGCGCCGTGCGGGGTGACGCCGCGCAGATCCGTGCCGCGGTGGAGCTGCTCCTGTCGGCGTCCCGTCCGGTGCTCCTCGCCGGCGGGGGGCTCCGGTGGGCGCGGGGCCGAGACGCGATGATCGCGCTCGCCGAGTACCTCGGCATCCCGATCGCTCTCACCCACAAGGGGCTCGTCCCCGAGGACCATCCGCTGTGCGTCGGCCTCATCGGCACGACGGGGTGCCCGGTCGCCGCTGAGACAGTACAAGGATCTGACCTCATCCTTGCCTTCGGGTGCACCTTCAGCCAGGTCGCGACCGGCAGCTACGGCAACAAGATCGTCCCCGAGAAGGTACCCATCGTCCACGTGGACATCGATCCCGCCGAGATCGGCAAGAACTATCCGGTCGAGCTGGGGATCGCCGGTGACGCCCGCTCGGTCCTCGAGGAGATGCTGGCGGTGCTCAGGGAGCGCGGCCAGGGCCCGCGGACCAACCCCGAGCGCCGGGCGGAGATCGCGGCCCTGCGGGCCCAGTGGGAGCGATCGCTGGAGGAGGGGGCGACCTCGGATCGCGTTCCTATCACCCGCTTGCGGATGCTCCGCGACCTGCGCCGCGTGCTCGATCGCGACGCCATCGTGGCCGCCGAGTCCGGGGCGACCCACGGCTGGTTCGTGTACGGGTTCCCCTGTTACGAGCCGATCCTGGAGCCGGGCGACTACAGCATCATGGGCAGCGCCCTTTGCATGGCGATGGCCGCCAAGATCGCGCATCCCGGCCGGCAGGTGGTCTCCGTCACCGGGGATGGCGCGATGATGATGGTGGTGGGCGAGATCGCCACCGCCGTCGCCAACGATATCCCGATCGTGATCGTCGTCCCTCACAACGGCGTCTATGGCAACATGCTGCGCAAGCAGCACGAGCACTTCGCGGACCGGTTCATCGGGACCAAGCTCTACATACCGGACCTCGGCGAGGTGGCCCGGGCCTTGGGCGCCCATGGCGAGCGCGTGGAGAAGCCGGCGGATCTGATCCCGGCCTACCGCCGCGCCCTGGCCAGCATGAGGCCGGCCCTGGTGGATGTGGTCATCGGAAACGACTGGGACGAGCTGGAGGCGCCAACCAAGCTGCGGGTCGCCGACCGCTACTGAATCGCCGCGACTGAATATCGCCCGCAACCCAGCCGACGCGCGGGCGCGGGTAGGGAGGAGCCGATGGGCGAGGACGGCCGGGTTTTCCTGAAGGGGATCGCGTCGCAGGTCTACGGGCTCGGGGATTTCCTGCGACGACAGCGGACCGCGCCCCGGGTTCGCAAGGCGGGCACCATCGTCGACGACGCGAGCGTCGCCCATTCCGGCGACTCGCATGAGTCGCGCACGTGGTGGATGCTGGGGCCAGGTGACGACCCGTTCCTGACCCAGACGATCCAGCTCCACTTCGTCGAGCTCTTCCCGGGAGGCTCGAATCACGGCCACGGCCACCAGAACGAGGCGTTGTTCTACATCCTGGAAGGGCGGGGCTACGAGATCCACGACGCCAAGCGCTACGACTGGGAGAAGGACGACCTGGTCGTCGTCCACAACGATTCGGTGCACCGGCACTTCAACGCCGATCCCGACCGCAAGGCGGTCGCCCTCATCATGAAAGCAAAGGCCGCGTGGATGTACCTCGGCCTCTGGCAGCAGGGGCGGAGCGGCCCCGTGAAGAACGAGGAGCTCTACGGGGCGCGGGAAGAGTGGGGGCGCCTGTGGACCGCCGGGGTGGACCAGCGCAAGAAGGTGCTGAAGCCGGCCGACACGCGCTGGGAGACGACGCGCGACGGGCGCGTGCGGGTGCTGTCGTCGCCGCAGCGGACGGACTTCCGCGCCTTCAGCATGGACATCTACCAGCAGGAGATCCCGGTGGGTAGCCGGTCCGCCAAGCACTGGCACATGGCCGACGAAGCGCTGTACGTGATCTCCGGTCGCGGCGAAAGCCTCCACTGGGACGTGCAGGCGGAGATCGCCGACCAGTACTATGCCCGCGTGAGCAAGGAATCGAGCCGGTGGAAGTTCGCCGCCGGCGACGTCGTCTATGTCCCGCAGAACACCATCCACCAGCACTTCAACACCGGCAACGAGCCGCTCGTGCTGCTGTCGGCCCAGAACCGGCTGTTCAAGCTGCTCGGCTACGATTCCGTGGTGTACCTGGAGGACGCTCCGGAGTACGGTGGGGAACGACGGGCCGTCGGGGCGGCCGGGAGAAGTCGGTAGCCGGCGTTCGTTTCGAGACCGGACCGTCGCGGGGGCGAGATCATCGAGATGCGCGGGTTCGCTCTGCTGGTGGGTGCGTCGCTCGCGCTCGCGGCCGGTACGATGGAGGCGAGCGCGGCCGAGCGCATCCGCGCCTCCTATGGGTCGATCAGTGGATCCACCGTCCCGATCTGGGTCACGAAGGAAGCCGGCTTCTTCGAAAGGTATGGCCTCGAGGTCGAGCTGTCCTTCATCGAGGGCGGGGCCAAGGCGATGGCGGCCCTGGTGGCCGGTGACGTCCCCATCGCCCAGGTCGGTGGCTCTCACGTCGTCTCCAGTCATGTCGCCGGCTCCGGCGTGGTCATCCTGGCCGGCGTGGTCAACCTCCTCGAGTACAAGATCATCGTCGCCAAGGAGATCATCCGACCCCAACAGCTCCGGGGGAAGAAGGCAGCGGTGGCCACCATCGGGGGGTCCGGCTATCTGGCCATGCAGGTCGCGCTCGAGAGGTGGGGGATGGCTCCGGACAAAGACGTGGCGCTGCTCCAGATCGGAAGTCAGCCGGCTCGACTTCAGGCCCTCATGGCGGGCGGCGTGGATGCCGCCGTCCTGTCCCTGCCCGCCACGATCCGGGCCCAGAAGGCCGGGTTCAGGGCCCTCCTGGATCTGAGCGCGGAGGCGATCGAGTACCAGCAGCTCACGCTCGCCACGACGCGAGCCTTCATTCAAGCGCGCCCGGAGACTGTGCGGAGGTTCCTCCGCGCCTACGTGGAGGGCATCGCGTTTCTCAAAACCAACAAGGAGGAGAGTCTCAAGATCATCGCGAAATATTTCCGGTCAGGCGAACGGGACGAGCTGGAAGCGGCGTACAACGAGTACGCCCTGAAGATCATCCAACGGAAGCCGTATCCGACGCTGAAGGGGCTCCAGTTCGTGATGGACGAGCTGGCGCCCAAGAACCCGAAGATCGGGAGCGCCAAACCCGAACAGTTCGTCGAGCTGCGCTTCCTCAAGGAGCTGGACGAGTCCGGGTTCATCGACCGTCTCTACTCCGATCAGGGGCGATAGGGGAAAGGGTCATGCCGAAGCGTCCGCTCCTCACCGTCGTGATCGCTGTTGGATGGGCCGTGGCCAGCGCCGGCCCCACCTGGGCCCAGGACGCGAGCCTCGACGCGGCCAGGAAGGAAGGGAAGGTCGTCTGGTACACGGTGGCCGCGGTCAAGGTGGCCGAGCGCGTGGCCAAGATGTTCGAGCAGCACCACTCCGGGCTCAAAGTCGAGGTGCACCGCGGGGGTGGCGAGCGAATGCTCCAGCGGCTGCTCCAGGAGGCCTCGGCCGGGATCAAGAACTGCGACGTGTTCGAGACGGCCGACAGCGGCCACATCCCGCTGCTGAAGCGCCGGGGCATGCTGGCCCGCTACACGCCCCAGGGCGCCGATCGGTTCCCGGACGCGTTCAAGGACACCGACGGCATGGCCTTCGCCTGGCGGGCCTTCCCGGTGATCGTCCAGTACAATCCCAAGCTCGTCGCCAAGAGTGACGCGCCCCGGAGCTGGAAGGATCTCCTCGACCCGAAGTGGAAGGGCAAGCTGGTGACGGCCCACCCGGGCTACTCGGGCAGCGTCTTGACTCAAATCTACGCGCTGGTGAACCTCTACGGCTGGGACTACTGGAAGCAGCTCGCCCAGCAGAAACCCATGATCGTCCAGTCGGTCCACGACCCGTATCAGGTCGTGACGTCGGGCGAGCGCGCGGTGGGCGTCAACGGCGCCGAGTACTTTGTCTACACTCAGCGGCAGAAGGGCAACGCCGTGGAGATCGTCTACCCTCAGGAGGGTGTGCCCCTCATCACCATCCCAGTGACGATCCTCAACGCCGCCCCCCACCCGAACGCCGCTCGGCTGTTCAGCGATTTTCTCTTCTCCAAACCGGTCCAGCAGCTCATGGCTGACGAGGAGGGTGCCTACGTCCCGAACCCGGACGTCAGCTACCCCGCCGACAAACCGCGGCTCAACGAGCTCAAGCTCCTGCCCCCGGTTGACCCCGACGACCTCGAACGCCGCAACGAGGAGATCAAGAAGCGCTTCACGGAGCTGTTCGGAGCGTAGCGTCGCCGGAGCGCGAAAGGAGAAGGAAATGAGGCGGGTTGTCGTGCTGGGTCTCGTGGTGCTGGCGATGGCGGCAAGCCTTCCCGTCGGCGCTCAGGATCCCATCGTGGAGTCCGCACGGAAAGAGGGCCGGTTCACGTGGTACACGTCGATGAACATCGACGACTCGCAGCCCCTGCTCGACGCGTTCAGGAAGAAGTATCCCTTCATCAAGCCGGAGTTGTGGCGGGGGTCGTCCGAGAAGGTGCTCAACAAGATCCAGACGGAGACGCGGGCGGGCAAGTTCTTCTTCGACGTCGTGGCCGTGAACGCGTTCGAGGCCGGGTTCATCAAGGCCAACAAGCTGGCCCAGCCGTACCTTCCGCCGTCGGCGAAGGCGTATCGCAAGGGATTCGTGGACCCGGAAGGCTACTGGGTGGACATCTACGACAACTACTTCGTCCTCGGCTACAACACCAAGCTGGTCGCCAAGGCCGAGGCTCCCAAGAGCTGGGACGACCTGCTGGACCCGAAGTGGAAAGGGAAGTTCGCCATGGACCCGGAAGACCATCCCTGGTACCTGGCGCTTCAGGATGCGTGGGGCAGGGAAAAGGCGGAGAAATACGGTCGGGCCTTGGCAGGTCAGACGATCCAATGGCGCAAGGGCCATACCTTGATCGCCCAGCTCCTCACCGCGGGGGAGTTCCCTCTCGGCCTCGTCTATGCCCACCGGATCGAAGAGTTGAAGCAGAAGGGCGCACCGGTCGAGTGGGTCACCACGACGGATCCCATCCCGGCCGAGCTCCATCCGATCCTGATCGCGGCCAAGGCCCAGAACGTCAACGCGGCCAAGCTCTTCGTCGAGTTCATCGCGTCCAGGGAAGGCCAAGCCATGATCAAGGCGTTCGGGCGGATCCCGGCGCATCCCGAGCTCGAGCTGGGGTGGAGCGTGAACCCGAAACAATTGAAGCTCCAGGGCGTCGGCGTGGTCGGTCCCGATCGCGCGTCCCAGGTGATCAAGGACTGGCGTGACATCTTCCGCCCGACGGGCCTATAGCCAAGCTGGTTGTTCCGCTCGGGGCCCAATGAGGTGAACCGACAGCTCGACGCTCGCGTCCTCGTCCTGCCGGGCGCGGTGCTCCTGGTCGCATACCTGACCGTCGTTCCCCTGGGCATGCTCGTCTACGGCAGCTTCCGGAGCGGCGCTGTGGGCGAGCCCGGCGCGACGTATACCCTGGCGAATTACGCCCGGGCCTACCTCGATCCCGCGCTCTATCGTCTCTTCCTGAATTCGATCGTCTACGCCGCCGGGACCTGCCTGGTCTCCTTCCTGATCGGCGCCTACCTCGCGTGGGTGACGGAGCGGACCAATACGCCGCTGCGCGGCCTGATCACCGTGGTGGCGCTCGTGCCATTCATCATCCCCGGGATTTTGAACACGATCTCCTGGCTGTTCCTGCTCTCCCCCCGGATCGGGCTGATCAACCTGCTCGTGAGGGACACGTTGGGCCTCACGGCGGGACCCTTCAACGTTTACACCCTGGGGGGAATGATCTGGGTGGAGGCCACCCACCTCTATCCGCTGGTCTTTCTCCTCATGGCGGCCGCGTTCCGATCCATGGACATGTCCCTGGAGGAGGCGTCGATCATCGCCGGGTCCCGGACCTTCACCACCCTTCGCCGGGTGACGCTGCCGTTGATGAGGCCGGCCATGATGAGCACCATGCTCATCATGTTCGTCCGGGCCATCGAGTCCTTCGAGGTCCCCGCCCTCATCGGGATTCCGGCCGGCATGCCGGTCTTCACCTCCAAGATCTTCCTGGCGATTCACCAGTTCCCCTCCGACTTCGGCCTGGCGGGCTCCTACGCGATCACGCTGCTGTTGCTGAGCACGACGGGCGTGTTGATCTATCGCCGGATCACGAGGCACGGAGAGCGGTTCGCCACCATCACCGGCAAGGGGTACCGGCCCCGGGTCATCGATCTCGGACGGTGGCGGTATCTTGCCTGTGGCGGCGCGATGCTCATCTTCGTCGTCACCGTGGCCCTGCCTGTCTTCGTCCTGCTCTGGGTGTCGGTCACCCCGTATTACGGCGTCCCCTCGCGGGAGCTCCTGCAGCGGGCCACGCTCGAGGCCTATCGCTACGTGCTGAACTATCCCATGGCGCTGCAGGCCTTCACGAACAGCTTCTATCTGGCGGCCGGTTCGGCGACCGCGGTCATGCTCCTCACGTCGGTCGTGGCCTGGATCACCGTGAAGTCCAAGATCCCCGGCCGGGCGCTGCTGGACAACCTCGCCTTCATCCCCATCGCCTTTCCCGGCATCGTGCTCGGGGTCAGTCTGATCTGGGTCACTCTCGCGCTCATGCCCGTCATCTACGGCACCTTCTGGCTCCTCCTGATCGCGTACATCACCCGGTTCATGCCGTACGGGATCCGCACCGCGTCGGCCTCGATGATCCAGATCAACGACGAGCTGGAGGAGGCCGCGCTGGCGTGCGGAAGCTCCTGGCGGCAGGCCTTCCAGCGGATCATCCTGCCGCTCCTCATGCCGGGGTTCGTGGCGGGGTGGATCTACGTCAGCATCGTCTCGCTGCGGGAGCTGTCCTCCTCCATCCTGCTCTACTCGCCCCAGAGCATCGTGCTCTCCATCCTCGCGTTTGACATGTGGGAGGGTGGGCAGTACAACTACGTGGCCGCGCTGGGCGCGATGATGGTGCTGCTGTTGGTTCTCATGGCGGCGGTGGCCCGCCGACTGGGAGCCAAGGTCGGCCTCGTGCAATGAGCGGGCGTCGTCGCGGGTTGGGAGGCGGGAGCGGAAACGGGTTGCGTAGCCGGAGCGGAAACGGGTTGCGTAGCCGGAGCGGAAGCGGGTTGCGTAGCCGGAGCGGAAGCGGGCGATGATCAGAGTCGTGGGGCTCAGAAAAGCGTTCGAGACGGAACGCAGCCGGCTGGCGGCCGTGGACGGCGTGAGCTTCGAGATTCCCGAGGGTCGGATCTTCACGCTGCTGGGGCCGAGCGGGTGCGGGAAGACCACCACGATGCGCTGCGTCGCCGGGCTGGAGAAGCCCGAAACCGGGGAGATCGTCATCGGGGACCAGGCCGTGTTTTCCTCGGCGCGTCGCGTCTTCGTTCCTCCCAACAAGCGCTCGATCGGGATGGTCTTTCAGAGCTACGCCATCTGGCCCCACATGACGGTCTTCGACAACGTGGCGTTTCCGCTGATCGTGGAGAAGCGGCCCCGAGCGGAGATCCGGGAGCGCGTGGCCGACGTTCTGAAGATCGTGGGTCTCTCCGGTCTCGAGGATCGCCCGGCTCCCCGCCTGTCCGGCGGCCAGCAGCAGCGCGTCGCGCTGGCGCGAGCCCTGGTCAAGCGGCCGCGGGTGTTGCTGCTCGATGAGCCCCTTAGCAACCTCGACGCCAAGCTCCGCGAGGAGATGCGGTTCGAGATCCGCCAGCTCCAGCGACAGCTGCGCATCACCACGCTGTACGTGACGCACGATCAGGGCGAAGCCTTGGCCCTCTCCGACCTGATCGCCGTGATGCGCGCCGGCAAGATCCTGGCGGTCGGCAAACCCCAGGAGATCTACAATCGGCCGACCAACCGCTTCGTGGCGGAGTTCGTCGGGCTGGCGAACTTCCTGGACGGCAAGGTCGTCGAGACCGGGGGCGACGTCCTCGGCGTGGTCGAGACGGCGCTCCACGGACCGATCCGGTGCACGGTCCTCGCGACCCTCACGGCGGGGGAAGCCGTCAGCGTCTCGGTGCGGCCCGAGCATATCCGCCTGTTTCGAGAGACTCCGCCGCCGGAGGTGAAGGACAACGTCCTGGCGGGCTCCGTGAAGGTCGTGTCATTCATGGGAGAGTTCAACGACTGTCAGATCACCGTGGGGGAAACGACCTTCCGCGTCCGGACCGATCCCTTCGTCCGCCCGCGCCGCGGTGAGCAGGTGTACCTGCATCTCGATGCCGAGAGCTGCGTCGCGGTCCCCCGCGGAGGTTCTTAGGCGGCCTGCGCCTGCCCCTCCGCCAGCGCCGCCTGTCTCCGGCCGAGCCACAGCGCGAGCGCCAGCCACGCGGCCGACAGCGGCACCGCGGTCCACGCGATCGCCGACTGACCGAACCCCAGCCAGAGCAGGAGGGCGTACGACCAGGCGCCGATCTGGTCGCCGCCGCGGTAGACGAACGTGTCGATGAAGCTCTTCGCCTTGTACTTGTCCTCGCGGGGGAGGACGGTGAAGAGCACCTCGCGCGTCGGGCCGGTGAGGCCGAAGTTGAGGGCGCGACGGAGGACGAAGAAGACGACGAGCACCGGGAGCACGGACGCGACGCCGAGCGCGGCAAACCCGGCGACGCTGACGAGCGGCAGGATCGCCAGGGTCGACCCGACGCCGATCGCGCGCAGCAGCCGGCCGGTGACGAAGACCTGGAGGAATACCGTGAGCGACTGCACGGCGAGGTCCATCCGCGCCAGGAAGGCCGTGCGCGCCCCGCGGTCCTGGAACGCGCGGCCCGCGAGCTCCGCCTGGTGGAAGTAGAGCGAGGTCGACCCGATCGTGAAGAGGAGCATGAAGCCGCAGATGCCGATCAGGTAGGGCGAGCGCAGCACGTGGGTCACGTTCGCCCAGGCCGTGCCGCCGATGGGCCGCTCCGCCTCGGCGCGCGCGCCCCGCGCCGCGTCCTCGGGCTCACGGAAGGGCGCCGGGAAATGGAGCACGCACTGGACCGCGGCCTCGAGCATCGCGACCGACACGAGGAGGAGCGTCAGGCGGCCGATGCGCTCGGCGAGCGCGGCCGTCACCGCCGAGCCCACGATCGCCCCCACCGTCCCGCCGACGCCGATGATCGCGAAGAGGCGCTTTCCCTGGTCGGTCCGGAAGCGATCGGCCATGAACGACCAGAAGATGGCCGTGATGAACAGGTTGAAGACGCTGGAGGTGACGAAGAAGACCCGCCCGATCGCCAGGTCGTGGTCCGGCCACACCCGGAAGAGGACGAAGAAGCCGATCACCAGCGCCATGATGGTGCGGTAGGCGATGGCGATGAAGCGCTTTACCGGGAACCTGACGACGAGCGACGAGTAGAGCGGGTTAGCCGCGAGCGTCGCCGCCATCGTGCCCGTGTAGAGCCACGGCAGACTCGCGACCCCGCCTGCGACGCCCATCTCGTCGCGGATCGGCCGCAGGATGAACCAGCTGCAGAGCGCGAAGAAGAAGTACGCGCACGCCAGCAGCGTCGCGCGCGCTTCCTTCGCCTTCCAGGCCGGTATCACAGCGAGGCGAGGTGGGCCGCCATGCGCTCGCGGGCCGCGCTGTCAGGCAGGGCGCCGGCGCCCGCTCCCATGTTGTCGGCGAGGTGCTCGGGCTTGCTCGTGGCCGGGATCACGCAGGTGACGGCCGGGTGGGCCAGGATCCACTTCAGGAAGAACTGGCCCCAGCTCGCGCAGTCGAGGTCCGCGGCCCAGGGCGGCAGCCGGTGACCCCGCACGCGCTGGAACAGCGCGCCATCGGCGTAGGGCCGGTTCACCAGCACGGCGATACCGCGGTCGCGCGCCAGCGGCAGGAGCCGGCGCTCGGCCTCGCGCTCGGCGAGGGAGTAATTGAGCTGGACGAAGTCGAGCGGCTCGCCGCGCAACACGCGCTCGAGGTCGTCGTGCGCGCTCGCCGTGTAGTGCGTGACGCCGACGTAGCGGACGCGGCCGGTCTCCTTCCACTCACGGAGCGTGCGGAGGTGGGTCTGCCAATCCACCAGGTTGTGGACCTGTACGAGGTCGAGGCGTCTGACGCGGAAGCGCTGCAACGAGCGCTCCATCTGGCCCAGACCGGCCTCCCGTCCCTGCGTCCACACCTTGGTCGCGATGAAGAGCGACGCGAGCAGCCCGAGCTCCGAGCCGAGGTCGCCGACGACGGTCTCCGCCGTCCCGTACATGGGTGACGAGTCGACGACGCGGCCGCCCCGTGCGACGAAGCCGCGCAGGACCTCGCGCAGG
>DASYUQ010000062.1 GCA_036001065.1 Candidatus Methylomirabilota bacterium | reverse complement strand
ACCGGCCGGTACCTCCCGCCCCGCCCGGACCAGGAAGAAGAAGATCTGCAGGCGCGTGAGGTGGGCCAGGGCCTTGAAGGCCTCCACATGCTCCTCGCGGGCCTGCAGTCGGGCCAGCGGCAGCGTTTTCATACTTCGAAGTTTATAGAACTATGAAACCTAAGTCAAGGGTGGTGGTGACGGACGAGGGCGGGGGTGGGGTGCCGTGGTGGTGGCCCTTCCGAGACCCGTATCTTCTGGGGCTGGAGGGAGCCACTCACCGTCGAGACGGCAGCTGGCGCGTCGTGGATAGCGTGGTCGAGGAAGGGCCACCACCACGGCACCCCGCCCCGCCCTCGCCCTTAGCCCTCCTTGTCTTCGTACTTCTTCTTCAGCTCGCAGACGACCACCGCGTCGGCCAGGGTGGTGGTGTCGCCCAGCGCCCGCCCTTCGGCCACGTCGCGGAGCAGCCGGCGCATGATCTTGCCGGACCGCGTCTTGGGCAGCTCGGCGGCGTAGATCACGTCGTCGGGCCGGGCCAAGGACCCGATCTTCTTGGCGACGTGCTCCCTGACCTCCTTCTTGAGCTCCTCGGTCGGCGTCCGGCCGGCCTTGATGGTCACGAAGGCGGCGATGGCCTGACCCTGCTGTGACCTCACCTCACCCGGGAGTGGGGACGAATCGAGGGATTATAAGGAATCCAGCGGCGCCAGTTCAAGGCTAGGAGCGGGCGGGCCGGGCCTCTTTCCGCGGCAGGAACTCGTCGCGCTTGGTCTTGAGCCGCTTGAGCAGCTCCTGGTAGGAGGAAGTGCGGATGATCCGGTCGAATTGCGACCGGTAATTGCCGACGAGGCTCACGTTCTCGATGGCGATGTCGTAGATGAGCCACCGTTCCCCGCGCTTGAGCATCTTCGCTTCGACCGGCACCTCGGTGCGCTGCTTGGTGACGATCTTGGCGCGCACCGTGGCGTAATCGCCGTCGACCAGCTCGCCCGTATATTGGACCTTCTCGCCGCCGTAGAGGTCGATCTTCGCGATATAGGTGCTCTCGAGCAGATCGGCGAAGAGTTGCACGAACTCCTCGCGTTCCGCCGCCGTCCGCTTCTGCCAGTGAATGCCCAGCGCCCGCTTGGCGGTCTCGTTGACGTCGAAGACCTGCTCGGCGACCTTCCGTACGGCCTCGCGCTTGTCGGCCTGCTTCAGCGCCGGATCGTCGAGGATCTGCTGGACGTGGTCGGTGTACTGCCGCACCTGCTCGGTCGGTGGCCCGGCCAATGCCGCCGCCGCCCCGCCGAGCACGATCACGACCGCCGCGAGGATCCAGCCCGTCGTCCTTGGCATGCGCCCCGCGCCTCCCCTCAAGTAAAGCTTACACAGACTCTACCGGCTTCTGGCCGCCTCTCGCAAGAAAAGACGTGCGCTCACGTCGCTGGCATGTGCTTCGCACGCCGGTACGAGGTCCGAAACACCAAGCAACGAGGAGGCGACACCATTATGCAGAGTACCTGGTATCGAGCAGCCATCGTCTCGGCGGTCCTGCTGGCCCTGGGCGTCGGGCCGGCGTTGGCCGGCGACGAGAAGACCAAGTCCTCGGGTGGGGCGGGCGACACCTACAGGTCGTCCGAGCAGCCCACGGCCCCGGGCTCGAGCCCGGCGGGCAAGAGCGAGCCGGCAGCATCGCCGAAGACCGAGGCGGCCGGCGACTTCACCGGCCGTCACACGATGGCCGGCGAAGTGACGAAGGTCGATCAGAACAAGGGCACGGTCAGCGTCAAGACCGCGGAGGGGACGCTGGACCTCCACTTCCCGCCCAGCGCGCTGGCCAACATCAAGAAGGGCGACCGCGTCTCCGTCGAGCTGGCGCTCAAGCACGAGATGAGCGGCGGCACGATGAGCCCGCGCAGCCAGGGCACGCCCAAGCGGTGATCCCCCCGGGGCGGGGGCATCGCGCCCTCGCCCCTCTCTCCCCCGCGACGCTCCCGGCGGCTGACCCTCGCGGGCGTCAGCCGCACGATGGCGTAGACTCGTGCGCGTGGCGACACTCTGGAGGCGGGCGCTGGTGGTGCTGGGCGCAGCGGGTGTGCTGGTGGGCGCCTCGCCCGCCGAGGCCCAGGTCCCGCCCGGCGCCAAGATGGACTACCGGGGGACCGGCGTCGTGCTGGCGCTCCTGCCGCCGCCCTCGAGCCTGCACGCCACGCGGCCCGTGATCGTCATCGAGCACGAGCCGATCGCCGGTCTCATGGACGAGAAGATGTCGATGCCGTTCCTCGCCGCCTCGACTGCGCTGTTCCAGGGTCTGCGGCCGGGGGACCGTATCGCGTAGATATACCGAGGGCGCTGCTGGTCGTCGCCATCGAGCGGCTCGTGCCGCCGCGTTAAGAGTCTGTCGGCGAACGGCGCGAGCTCACTGCGCGCCGTTTCCAGCGCCGGCTCTGCCGGCGCAATCCCTTCCTGGGGGAGGCCTCGGAGGGGGCCCTAACGTCCGCCCCCTCCGATGAGCTAGCGCTTCTCGATCTTGAATCCCGCCTTCGTCACCGACACGCCGGCGGAACCCGCCTGGCGGAGCTCGCTGGCCAGCTTGTGCTCGTCGAGGAAGGCGCGGAGTTCGGCTTGGGAGACCTCGCCCAGCAACTCTTCCGAGACGGCGGCGGAGTGGATGACCGCGCCGTGGCTATCTTGGAGATGGAACATCTGGACGCCGCGGTCGTGAGCATAGAAGTCGTAGATGACGGCCGTGGGGAACTCGCGCTGCAGATATTCGCGCACCGTCCGCGCCTTCTCCTCATCCACCTCGCCCGAGGTCTTCGCGCCCGGCCGACCCCACGAGCCGCCGTGCTCCTGGGCCGGCGCCTCGTCCACCGGCGCCGGGGCCTCGCGCCGGCGCGGCGGCGGCGCGGCGCGACCGGCCTGGGCGGAGCCCGGCCGGGTCACCGGCGGCGGCGCGACGCGGAGACTCGCCGGCGAGGGGACGGCCTCCTGCGTCGGGCCGGCCTCGTCGGCGCCGCGGGGGTCCTCCACCGGGCTGAACTGCAGGCCGAAGCGGAACTCGAAGCAGTCCGCGCGCTCGAAGCGGAGATGCTTGATCTTCCGGAGGAAGGTGTCGGGCACCTGCTCGGCGATGAAGATCACGCGCGGCGGCTCGCCGGCCGAGAGCCGGACCGTCGGATAGAGCCGCCGGATCGCGTCGGGATACTCGAGGCACCACGAGTAGGCCTCGAGAGCGCGCAGCATCAGCTCGTCGTCGGCCTGGAAGCCCAGGGCCACCAGCGTGAGGGTGCCGGCGGCGTCGAGCGTGATCAGATCGATCGTGGCGCCACCCAGCAGCACCCGCGTATCGAGCAGCTTGAGGCCGGGCTCGATCGAGCCGACCTGCGCGGCGACCAACTCCTGCAGCTCCTTGACGTCTTCCAGCTTCAACGAGCGGAACCTCGGCTTCATGCTCCCCTCGGCAGCAATTATAGAGCAGGGTCGCAACGACTGTGCCAGGGCCGGAGGGGCGGCGGCGGGCCAAGAATCAACGGGTTACGTCCGGGGGCGCCGGTCGCCGGCCGCGCGGGGTGTCACGCTGACAGGCGAGACGTCAGCCGAATGTCAGAGTGGTGCGCGCCGGGATGGCGTCACTTCAGGTGGCTCAGGAAGAAGTCGGTGATGCGTCGCTCGAAGTGCGGCCCCAGCTCCCCGTGGCGGCCCCGGTCCATGAGCTCGAACTCCGCCCCCGGGTTGCCGGCGAGCGCCTGCCGCAACCGCTGGGCGTGGGCAAAGGGAATCTGCTCGTCCTGGCGACTGTGGACGATCAGCACGGGAATGCCCAGACGGGCCGCCGCGGCGGCGGGCGAGGGGCGTGTGATGTCGGCGCCGAGGAAGAGCCGCCCCCAGAGCAGCATCAGCTCGACCAGCGGCTCTTTGAGGAACAAAAAGTGCGCGTAGACTTCGCGGCCCAGCGTCTTGAGGTCGGCGAAGGCGGCGTAGGCCGCGACCGCCCGGATACGCGGGTCCTCGGCTGCCGCCAGGATGGCGACGGCGCCGCCCAGCGAAAATCCAAAAACCCCCACCGGCGCCAGCCCGCGGGCGTGGAGGAGATCGACCGCCCGGCGGAGGTCGCCGCGCTCACGGAAGCCCAGTGTGGTGACGCGCCCTTCGCTCCGGCCGAAGTAGCGCAGGTCCACCAGCAGCACCGTGAAGCGGGCGTGGAGCGTGGCGGCCAGCGGCAACAGGTCGGCCTTTTCGGCGGGATAACCGTGGAGGAGGATGACCGCGGGAGCGCCCGGTCGCGGCGCGAGCCAGGCGGCCAGCGTCAGGCCGTCGGCGGTGCGGATCGCCACGTCCTCGACGCGCAGGTTGAAATCCCGCGGGCTCAGCGGGATGGCGATCCGCGGCGGCCGCACGGTGAGCCAGAAGCTCAGCAGGCTCAGGCCGAGGAAGGCCGCGGCGACGAGCAGGAGCCCGACGACGATCTTCAGCGCTCGCCTCGCGACTCGAACGTAGCGCTATCTCAGATCATGCGACGTCAGCGGGACGAAGTCGTACTCGCCGATCGCCTTCAGGGAGAAACGTGGCGGAGGTCTGGCCGCCGTTCACTACGAGGTGCGGCCGCCCCGCCCGCACGACGTAGGTCTCGCCGCCTCCGAGCTTGATCTCGTCCTTGGGATCGCGCAGGAAGAGCCGCCGCCGCCCTCGAGCACGGAGAAAGTGTCCTGGACGCGGGTGTGATAGCGCCAGGGCACCTGCGGGCTGGGGCCGATGGTCAGCTCGGTGATCCTGAAGCCCGGTCGCTCGGCGTGACAGGTGCGCCGCTCGACGTCGTACAGGTGACTGGAGTCGGTGATCGCCATCTCAGTGTCCTCCTCGGACGGGCCCCTCGGATCGGACGTGATGCCCGTTCAGCCGGGCGAGCAGGCCGTGGAGCGCCTTGTACGCCTCGGCGTCCTCCGGTGCCACGCGCACCGCTCCCTCGAACTCCCGCAGCGCGTCCGGCCAGCGTCCGAGCTTGATGTAGATCCGTCCCAGGTTCATGTACGGGAACTGCCGCGGCTCGTAGCGGGCAGCGAGCTTGGCCTTCTCGAGCCAGGGGACCGCCTCGTCGAGCTTGCCTTGCTGCATCAGGTAGACACCGATGTCGTTGTAGGGGTTGCCGAAGTCGGGATCGGCCTCGATGGCCTTGAGGCACTCCGCGGTCGCTTCCTCGAGCCGTCCCTGGAAGCTATAGGTCCAGCCCAGGAAGGTGTGCGCCTCGGCGGTGGGGTACATCGCGATCGAGCGCCGGTAGAGCTCGACGGCGCCCTCCAGGTCGCCGTCCATCTGGCGGCGATACGCCTCGCGCCACAGCTCGATGGCCCGCTCGCGGTCTTCCGCGTCGCTCATGGCGGGGCTATTGTACGCATCGGGAGGCCACCATGCGTATCGTCGACGTCAAGGCGTACCCCACCTCGTTTCCGGTGCCGCCCGGGGCCAGCGTCACGCTCGGCATCGGCCGCGCCGTCAAGCGCGACGCCGTCGTCGTCAAGGTCGTCACCGACGACGGCCTGGCCGGCTGGGCGGAGTCGCATCACGGCCGCTCCCCGGGCGCCGTCGCGCACCACCTGAACACCACGCTGCGACAGCTCGTGCTGGGCCTGGATGCTGCCGACGTCATCGGCGTCTGGACGCGCATCTACCAGATGCAGCTGGGCAGCCATGGCCTGGGCGCGGCCACCGCCATCGCCATGAGCGGGCTCGACATGGCGCTATGGGACATCCGCGGCCAGGCCACGGGCTGGCCGCTCTATCGCCTGCTGGGCGGCGCCGCGCGGGCGATCCCGGCCTATGCCGGCGGCGTGTCGCTCGGTTGGCAAGAGCCGGAGGCGCTGGTGGAGGAGGCGCGCGGGCTCGTCGCCGCCGGCTACCGCGCCGTGAAGCTGCGCGTCGGCGATTCCCCCGCCCGCGACCTGGCCCGTGTCGCGGCCGTGCGCAAGGCGTTCGGCGACGAGCTGACCATTCTGGTGGATGCCAACACGGGCTACCGCCTCGCCGACGCGCGCCAGGTGATGCCCGGGCTCGAGGCCCAGGGCGTGGGGTGGTTGGAGGAGCCTTTTCCCGCTCACGACCATCGCAGCTATGCGATGGCGGCCACGTTCGGCCGGGTACCGCTGGCGGCGGGCGAGAACCACTACACGCGCTTCGAGTTCACCCGCGTGATCGAGGACCGCGTGATCAGCATCCTGCAGCCCGATCTTTCCAAGACGGGCGGCCTCACCGAGGCGCTGCGCATCGCCGCGCTCGCCTCGGCCTGGAAGCTCTCCATCAACCCGCACACCTCCATGACAGGCTTGAACATGGCGGCGTCCATCCACTTCCTCGCCGCCATCGACAACGGCGGCTACTTCGAGGGCGACGTCTCGAAGGGCAACCTCTTCCGCGACGAGCTCGTGAGCCCGGCGCCCTATCAGATCGGCCCCGACGGCTGCGTCCGCCCGCTGGAGGCGCCGGGGATCGGGCTGGAGGTGGACGAGGCGTTCCTCGCCGCGCACCCGGTCATCGAGGGACCGGGGTACATCTGACACGGTCCCTCGTCAAAGCGTCACCGCGGCGGCGGCAGCCACGGCAAGTGCGCCTCGGAACGCGCGACGAGGCCGGGCACCGGAATTGCACTCGTCCTTCGATAACATGGCGCGGGACGTGGACGCCCAGGTACTCGTCGTGGACGATCGTGACTACCTGCGGCAGATCCTGGTGGCGGTCCTGGAGGACTTCGGCTACCCGGCCGCCGGCTTCGCCTCGGCCTCGGCCGCGCTCGAGCGGCTGCCCGCGCTGCGCCCCCAGCTCATCCTTCTGGATCTTCAAATGCCGGGGATGGATGGATGCGAGTTTCTCCGGCGGCTGCGCGCGAATCCGGCCTGGAACGACCTGCCCGTGCTCATCGTCTCGGGCGTCGGCGAGGCCGTCCCGCCGGCGGGCGACCGGCGCGCCCTCGCCGTGCTCCCCAAGCCGTTCGACAACGACACCCTGATCGCCCGCGTCCGGCAGATGATCGGGCCGGCGCCCACGCACCCGGCCGGCGCCCTCCGCGCGCCGACGGCGCGAGCCACACCTTCATGAAGGCGTTGGTCAGCGCGCGGCCTCGCCGATCAGCCGCTCGACGTCATCTACCGGCCCCGGAACACGGGCTCGCGCTTCTCCACGAAGGCCTTGGCCGCCTCGCGGTGGTCGTCGGTCATGCCGCAGCGGGTGTGATGCCAGGCCTCGAGGTCGAGCAGGTCCTTGAGCGTGCCGCTCTCGGCCGCGTTGAAGTTCCGCTTCATGTAGCGGTAGGCGATCCGCGGTCCCCGCCCGAGCCGCGTCGCCAACGCCATCGTCTCCTCCTCCAGCCGCGCGTCGGAGACCACCCGATTGACGAGGCCGAGCTGCAGCGCCTGGGGCGCGTCCACGACGTCGGCCGTGAAGTAGAGCTCGCGCGCCTTGGCCGTGCCCACCAGCTGGGTGAGATAGAAGGAGCCGCCGAAGTCGCCCGAGTAGCCCACGCGCGCGAAGGCTGTGGCGAAGCGCGCGGTGTCGCTGGCGATCCTCAGGTCGCAGGCCAGCGCCAGCGACAGCCCGGCCCCGGCGGCGGCCCCCCGCACCATGGCGATCGTCGGCTTGGGCATCTCGTGCAGCCAGCGGGAGACCTCCATGCGCGAGCGCAGCGCCGGCGCCTTCTCCTCGAGGGTGGTGCCGCCGAACTCGCGCCCCTCCGCCATCGCCTTGACGTCGCCGCCGGCGCAGAAGGCGCGGCCGGCGCCGGTGAGTACGACGACCGCCGCCTCGGCGCTCTCGGCCAGCCGGGGCAGCGCCTCCAGCATCGCTTCCAGCATCGGCCCCGACAGGGCGTTGAGCCGATCCGGGCGGTTCATGGTGAGCACCGCCACCCCGTCCTTGACGACCTCCAGCAGGTCCTCGCTCATGGAAACCTCCAAAATCTCTCGTTGATCGGGCGCCTATCATAACGCTTAGAATAGGCCCCGATGCGGGTGCGCTGGCTGCCGTCGGCGGCGCTGGTACTCGTCGCGCTGGGGTGGATCGCGTGGTACTTCGGCCTCCTCGAGCCGGTCTACCGCTTGATCGTCCTGCTGGCCAGCCAGCCGGAAACGTGGGCCGCGTTTCGGGACCCGCAATCGGGCCGCACGGACGCGCTCCTCATGATGGTCTCCTTCTTCATGCTGACTCCGATCGTTCTCTTCATCGTGCTGCTCGCGCTCGTCTTCGTCCTCATCGTCCTCCTGCTGCTGACCGAGCCGTTCTTCCGGCTGCTGAGCCTGCCCTCGTGGCTGTGCGTGCCGATCGTCCTGATCGGATCGGCCTACGCGGCCTGGGTCGTGCGGGGGCTCTGGTTGCCGCAGGTCCTCTACGTCCTGGGGCTCGCCGCCCAGGCCGGGCTCGTATATTTCTCGACGCCGCCGCCGATCCCACGCTGACCGCGACGTTCGTCAGCGCGGCCTTCGGAGAGGAGCGCCCCGCAGGCTTCGGGCGGGACGGGCGAGGCGGGGGGTAGGGACGTCAGACGACCCGAGGCGGCCGGCGGGCGATGGTCGCCGCGCCGGCCGAACCCTCGATCAGCGCGACACGGCCTCGGGGTGGAGCGGTCCGGGACTACTTGGGCCTGACGAGGAGGTCAGTGCGCCGGTTCCGCTTCCAGCACTCTTCGTTCCTCTCGGTGCAGGCCGGCCGTTCCTCGCCGTAGCTCACCGTCGTGATGCGGTCCGCGTCGATCCCGCGCGAGATCAGATGCTCGCGGGCCGCCTTGGCGCGCCGCTCACCGAGCGCGAGGTTGTACTCGTTGGTGCCGCGCTCGTCGGCGTGCCCCTCGATGAGCACCCTCATGTCGTTGCTCTTCAGCCACTCGGCGTTCTTGTCGAGCACCAAGGCCTCACCGGCGCCCAGGTCGGCCTTGTCGAAGTCGAAGTACACCGACTGCAGCTCGGGAACCCCGGCGAACTCCTTCGGCTGTGGGCGCCCCGCCTCGGGCGCGGGGGCCGGCTGCTGCGGGGCCACCGCCACCTCGGGCCCCTTGGGGGCCTCGCCCTCCTTGGGCGCTTCGCCCTCCTTGGGCGCTTCGGCCTCCTTGGGCGCTTCGGCCCCCTTGGGCGCTTCGGCCCCCTTGGGAGGCATGGCCGGGGCCACGGGCGCGGGCGTGGGTGGCCGCAGTGGTGGCGGCAGCAGCGTGCCCGACCCGGGCCCGCGCGGCACTTCGTGACTCTCGCGCGCCAGGATGATCCGCACCGGCGGCTCGGCGCCGCGGATGTGGCCGACCATCTGGTCCCCCTCGACCCTGAACTCGGCGGCGAAGCTCAACGACCCCAGCTCGTGCGTCATGAAGATCCGGGAGCCCGACACTTCGAAGAGCACGCGCGAGCCCCCCGAGCCCGCCACGCGGATCGCCACGGGGACCGCTTCGGCGGCGGCGGTGCCGTCGAGGATGATGCGTCCGTACCCGCGACTGCCGTTCTGGGTCAGCTCGACGAAGGCCGGGAGTTCCCGGGGGATCGCGATGATTCCGCGCCGGGTCGTGCGCGGGGCAGTGCCCGCAGAGCCGGCGAACGTGGAGAGCTCTTCGGAGGGCGCGACGATCCCGTAGCCCAGCCACATTCCGCTCCAGGTGCCGGTGACGTCGACTTCGGGCCCCATGAGTCGAGCGATGGTCCCACAGCCCGTCGTCGCCATCAGCGCGAGGCCGACTACCAGGAGTCCGAGTCGTCGCATGCGTGCCCCCTCCTTGGGGGCGACTGCCGTTTCAAACAGGAGCGCACCTTACATAGCAACAAACCTGCCAGAAATTCGCGAACTTTTTGTTCGTCTTCCCACCATAGTGGTGGGGGCTGCGGGCGGGACGGAGCCCCGGATATGGGGGCCGAACCGGTCAACTTCTCGCCGCGGATGACAACTCGGCAACCGCGGGACGACCGGGCAAGCAGCGCCGGCACCGCGGGCCCGAGGGCCCTCTCGGCAAACGGTCGTCAGCCGAGGTCGCTGAGCTCGCTGAGCGAGTGGACGATGCGATCGGGACGCGCCGGGCTCGCGGCGGGCAGCCCTCCACGTCGGCGGTCGATCCACGCCGCGCGCAGGCCGGCGCCCTGCGCGCCCGCCACGTCCCACACGAGGTGGTCGCCGACCATCCAGGCGGCGGCGGGTGCCGTGCCCAGCACGGCGAGCGCGTGATGGAAGACCTCGGCGTCGGGCTTGCCGGCGCCGAACTCGCCCTCGATCACGAGGACGTCGAAGAAGCGGGCGAGATCGTACCGCTGGATCTTCTCGCGCTGCAGGCGCGCGTCGCCGTTGGTGACGAGCCCCAGAGGGACGCCGCGGAGCCGGAAGCGCGCGAGGACGTCGAGCGCGTCGGGGAACAGGCGCATCGCCGCCCGCCGGCGCCCCGCGAAGTCCTCGGCCAGGGCGGCGGCCAGGCCATCGCGCGCGCCACCCGTGCACTCCAGCGCGCCGGCGGCGATCTTTCCCCAGGCGGCGATCATGTCGATCCGCTCGCGACGGTGACGGACCGGATCCGCCCAGAACCAGCGCTGGACCTCCGCGACGGCCTGCGCGAGCGCGACGGGATCGACGCCGGCGGGCGCGGCGACCGTCGCGCAGCTCTCCCCCCAGCACACTTCCACGCCGGTGGAGTAGTCCAGGAGCGTGTCGTCGAGATCGAAGAGGAGCGCCGTCACAGGGGCCAGGACTCGCGGCGGTAGGCCATCTCCCAGAACATCCACTCGTAGCGGCTGGTGGCGACGAAGTGCCGCGTCATCGCCCGGCGCTCGGCCGGGCCCAGCCGCTCCGCGATGCGGTCGGTCGCCTCCAGGACCGCCCGCACGACGGATCCGAACTCCTCGGAGGCGTAGGTGCCGATCCACCGCTCATAGAGCGGCTCCGGCGAGCCGGCCCGCTCCAGATGCTTGCCCGCCTCCCAGTAGATCCAATAGCACGGCAGCAGCGCCGCCATCGCCTCGTGAAAGGGCGCGCCGTAGGCCACCGCCAGCAGATAGCTCGTGTAGGCCAGGTTGGTGGGCGCCAGCGGCGTCGCCGCCACCTCCCCGGGCGCCAGGCCGAACTCCTTGACGAAGGACTCGTGCAGCGCGCGCTCGACCCGGAGGGCGCCGGCGGCGTGCTCGTTGAACATGATGATCCACTCGTCCTCGGGGGCGCGGGCGGCGGCGAGCGACAGCGCGCGCGCGAACTCGCGCAGGTAGAGCGCGTCCTGCACGACGTAGAACCGGAAGCTATCCCGTGGCAGCGAGCCGTCGGTGAGCGCCTGGAGGAAGGGATGGCCGAGGATCGACGTCCAGATCGCGCCGATGGCGCGCCAGAGGTCGCTGGTGAAGGCCATACCCGAGCTATCATACCCCGCGGGAGGGCACGCGATGCTGGAGCTAGGGCTGGCCGGCAAGGTGGCGATCGTCACGGGAGGCAGCGAGGGGCTGGGGCGCGCGTGCGCCGAGCGCTTCGCGCGCGAGGGCGCGCGCGTCGCGATCTGCGCGCGGCGCAAGGACGTGCTGGAGCGCGCCGCCGATCACGTCCGGACCACCACCGGCGGCGAGGTGCTGGCGCGGCCGGCGGACGTCACCCGCCCGGCTGACGTCGAGGCGTTCGTCGCCGCGGTGGTGGCGCAGTTCGGGGCGGTGGACATCCTGGTGAACAACGCGGGCACCTCGGCGGCGGCCGCCTTCGAGCAGGTCGACGACGCCGCCTGGCAACGGGACATCGACATCAAGCTGATGGCGGCGGTGCGCTTCTGCCGGCTGGTGGTGCCTCACATGAAGCGGCGCGGGGGCGGCCGGATCATCAACGTCACCACGGTCGGCGGCAAGGCTCCCGCGCCCCGGGCGCTGCCCACCACCGTGACCCGCGCGGCCGGGATCAACCTCACGAAGGCGCTGGCCGGCGAGTACGCCCCCGACCGCATCCTCGTCAACACCGTGTGCCTGGGGCTCGTCAAGAGCGCCCAGTGGGAGCGCCGCGCCAAGGGGGATCTCGAGGGGTACTACAAGGACGTCGCGCGGCGCGTGCCCATCGGCCGCGTCGGCGAGGCGGAAGAGTTCGCCGATCTCGTGGCCTTCCTGTCCTCCGAGCGGGCCGGCTACATCACGGGCACCGCCGTCAACTTCGACGGCGGCATGTCGGCCGTGGTCTAGTGCCGTTCCAACTTGTTGATACTAAATCTGTCCACGAACGACGTACACGGTGCCTTCCTAGGCGCGAATAGTTGGAACGGCACTAGCCGGAGGCGGAGGGACGGCGACGACCCTCCCTGGCCGGCCTCAGTGAAGCGCCCCCTGCGCGGTCAGCGTGTCGCGCTCGAGGTCGCCCGTCTGACCGGCCACCACGATCTGCCGATCATTGCCATTCGTCTCGTAGATGACCAGGCACGTCCCGACCCGCCACCATTGCGTGACCGGGCTCTTGGCGCACCCGCCGAGGAGGACGGCCGCGCCAATGGCCGGGAACTTTCGCCGGGCCCTATGGTCTAAGGATGCAGGAGGCAACAGCGGCGGAGGTGCTCGAGCGGCTCCGGGCAGGCGACGCCCGCGCCTTCGAGGACCTCGTCGTGGGCTACCAGCACCGCGTCTTCAGCATCGCCTACCGCATGCTGGGCAGCCGCGCCGAGGCCGAAGAAGCTGCGCAGGAGGTGTTTCTCCGCGTTCACCAGGGAATCGCCGAGTTCCGGGGGGAGGCCAAGCTCTCCACCTGGCTCTACGCGATCACCTCGCGCCTGTGCCTCAACCGGCTCGCCTCCGGCGAGCGGCGGATGGCGCGGGCCCGGGAGACCGAGGAGACGCTGACCGGTCTGCCCAGCGCCGATGGCGACGCGGCGGCCCGGATGGAGCGGAGCGAGACGGAGGCGGCGCTCCACCGGGCGATCGCCGAGCTGCCCGACGAGCGCCGCATCGTGGTCGTCCTGCGCGACCTGGAGGGCCTGTCCTACGAGGAGATCGCCGACACGCTCGGGCTGACGCTCGGCACCGTGCGCTCGCGCCTGCACCGCGCACGCCTGGAGCTCAGAGAAAAGCTGGAGAAGTTCCTGCCATGACCTGCGACCACGCGCGCGCCATGTTCTCGGAGCTGGCCGACCAGGCCGTTCCCGACGCCGAGCGCGCCGCCTGCGAGGCGCACCTGGCGGCGTGCCCCGACTGCCGGCGCGAGTGGGAGACCTTTCAACGCATGCTGGCGCTCCTCCGCGGGATGCCGCGCCTGCGCGCGCCGGCCGGCTTCGCCGCTCGCGTCCTCGGCGCCGTCCCTCCGACGCCGTGGCACCGGCGCCTGCTCCGCGGGCTGTTCGTGCCGCTGCCGGTGAAGCTGCCGCTCGAGGCCGCCGCGCTCGTCCTGGTCGCCGTCGGCGCCGTCTACCTCGTCCAGCGCACGCCGGAGCTGCAGCAGGCGGCGCGCCAGGATACCCCGCCGCCGGGCGAGGCGAAGGCTCCGCCGCCGGGGCGCGAGCCGGCCAAGGCGCGCCCGCTCGCTCGTCAGGCCGCCCCCGAAGGGCGGGCGCCAAGCCCCATCCGCAAAGAAGCGCCCGCGATGGCGCGCGATCGGACCATCGAGGCGCCACGCTCCGCGCCCTCCGTGCCCGAGATGGCGGACAAGCCCGCGGAAGCGCCCAAGATGGCGCCGCCGCGCGTGATCGAGTCACCCCCGCCGGAGGTGGCGGCGCCGCGCGTGCTCGAATCGCCTGGCAGGGCGCCATCGCGCGTCGTGACTCCGTCCCTGGAAGCGAGGCGCGAGGCGCAGCAGCCCATCGCTGGCGCCGCCCCGCCCGCTGGCGCCGGCCCGCCTGCTTTCATCGCCCCGCCCGCTGGCGCCGGCGCCCTGGCTCCACCGACGGTGTCGGGCCGGCTGGTGGTGGAGGATCGCGATGCGGCCGAAGCGGCGCTCGGCGAGCTCGCCGCGCGCGTCGGCGCCACCGAAGTCGGACGCTGGCGGACCGGCGAGGCAACGATCGTAGAGCTCCAGCTCTCGGACTCGGCTTATCCGGAATTCGCGCGGGCGCTCGGCCGTCTCGGCGCCTGGGCGGCCGACCACGAGCCCGCCGCGCTCCCGGCTCGGGTGCGCGTCGTCCTGCGTATCACGCGCTGAGCGCCACCCGCCCGGACGCCGGGAAACGTTTGCGGACGCCTCCGGTCTAATCAGGCGAAGCGACTCTTCGCCGAGGAGACTGGACGATGACGAAACGAGAGTTCTTGCGTGACTTCGCCCTGGGCGCGGCCGCCCTGTCCGCCAGGCCGGCGGCCGCGATGGCCGAGCGCATGCGGATTCTGCCCCCTGACGCCGACATCGGCTCCATCACGACCGGGGTCATCAGCCCCGAGCTCCGGCGGTTGGCCGGGAGCGTGTTGGTGGGCCAGGCGCACACCCACGGCGCGCTGCTCGTGTTCTGGCTCCACGCGCCGACCACGGCGCCGCCGCTCCTGATCGCGACGCTGGAGGAAGCGCGCACGCGGGGCGACCTCGTCATCACCGAGCGCGCGCAGGCCGCGGTCCCCTCGCTGGTCGTGGACAACCGCGGCAAGGCCCACGCGCTCCTGCTCGCCGGCGAGATCCTGCTCGGTGGCAAGCAGCATCGCGTTGTGACCGAGGACATCCTGCTGCCGCCGCTGAGCGGCCCGCTCACGATCGCCGTCTACTGTGTCGAGCAGGGGCGCTGGACGGGGCGCGCTCCGCATTTCGAGAGCAAGGGAAGCTTCGCAGCGCCCGGGCTGCGCGCCCGGGTGATGGAGCGCGCGGACCAGGGACGGGTCTGGGAGGAGGTGAGCAAGTACGCGGCCGCCGCCGCCGCACCCTCCCAGACGGGGAGCTACCAGGCGATCTACGACAAGCCCGAGGTCAAAGAGCACCAGCAGGAGGTCGAGCGGACGCTCGATCATCGCGCCGCTCCCGGCGCGCGGGGCGCGGCCGTGTTCGTGGGCCCGAGCCTCGCCGGCCTCGACCTCTTCGAGGACGCCGGCCTCTTCGCGCGGCAGTGGCCGAAGCTCCTGCGCGCGCATGCCCTCGAGGCGTATGGTCGCCGACCAGAGCCCGACGCCCGGGAGGTAAGCCTGCGCCAGTGGCTGCAGAGCCTGTTGCAGAGCGTCGCCAAGACCGAGGGAACGCTGAGGCGCAACGCCGGCGCCGGGCGGCTCTTCGAGTTTCGCCTCGACCGCTTCCGGGGGGCGGCGCTGGTGGCCGAGGGCCAGGTGGTGCACACGGCCGTCCTCTAGCCCCGGCCGGGCCCCCCTTTCACAACGGTCGTGCTTCGGTGTTGTATAGGGCGCGATGGGCCACCAACCCTTCGAGACCCTCGTGGAGGCGCACCACGCGGAGATCTACCGCTACCTGCTCCGGGTGACCTCGCGCGGCAGCGAGGCGGACGACCTCGCCCAGGAGACCTTCCTCCGCGCCTACAAGGCCTACCGGATGCTGGCGCTCGACGCGAACGTGCGGGCCTGGCTGTTCACCATCGCGACCAACCTGGCCCGGAACCACTTCCGGGCCGAGCGGCGCCGGCGGAACGCCCACGCGGCCGTCCGGGCCACGCGGGCCGAGACGGACGGGAGCGGCCCCGAGGCCGAGACCCTCTTCAAGGAAACGCGAGCCCGGCTCGACAGCGTCGTCGCCCGCCTGCCCCTCAAGCAGCGGCTGGCCTTCGTGTTGAGAAAGGTCCACGACCTCGACTACGATGCGATTGCGCGGAGCCTCGACTGCTCGGCGGAAAGCGCCCGGGCTCACGTCTTCCAGGCGCTCAAGAAGATCCGCCAGGAGCTCCAGGCCCTTGCGCCGCCGCGGATGGAGCTCCAGCAATGATGCGACAGCCAAAGACCTGCGCCGCCATCGAGCCCGACATCATCGCCGCGGCGACGGGGGAGGCCGACCCGGCCACCAACCGTCGGGTGCAAGAGCACGTGGGCGTCTGCGCCCCGTGCGGGGGTGAGCTCGAGCGCTACCGAACCATCGATCGCGCGGTCGGCGCCTGGCGCCAGACCCCCACCCCCGTCGCGTCGCTCGCGCGCATGCGACATCGGCTCGATTCCCGCCTCTCCGACCTCAAGCGACGCACCTTCACCTATCGCGTGTTCCCCTCCCCGTTGGGCAACATCCTCATCGCCGTGTCGGAGCAGGGCGTCTCCCTCATCGAGTACCTGGGGCGCGGCCGGAGCCTGGGCCAGTCCCGTCTGGCCCGCCTGGCCGGGGTGGAGGCCATCGAGGACGGCGCCGAGCTGGAGGCGCTCTCCCGCGAGTTACTCGAGTACCTGGAGGGCAAGCGCACGCGGCTGGACTGGCCCCTGGATCTACGATTGGCCCGCAGCGACTTCCACCGCACGGTGCTCCAGATCACGGCCGGCATCCCCTACGGGGCCGTGATGTCGTACGCGGGCATCGCGTGCGAATGCGGCAAGCCGGCGGCCACGCGCGCCGTCGCCCAGGCGCTGCGCTGGAATCCGCTGCCGATCGTCGTTCCCTGCCACCGCGTCATCGGCACCTCCGGCTCGCTCACCGGCTATGCCGGCAACAAGACCGTCGTCAAGGAGCGGCTGCTCACCGTCGAGGGCCTCCGCATCGTGAAGGCCGACCACGACCCGAAGATCCCGCGCGACACGATGTACGTGCGGTGCCCCGGCGACGAGTCCTACTGCTTGCCCACCTGCCCCTCGCTCAGCACCCTGGAGCATCCGCATCGGCTCCTCTTCTTCGGCTCGCGCGAGCGGGCCGAAGCGGCCGGGCTCGAGCCCTGCACGACCTGCCGGCCGGATCTCCACCCGCTCGCGCGGTAGCCCCGCTTCGATTTCACGCCCTCCCCTCTCCGGTGTCGTACCGGATGGAGGGACTCACCATGCCGACGCTACTCGGAGTGATCGCCACCACGGTCGTTCCCCTCGCTTCCGTCGTCGTCCTGCTGCTCCTCACCACGCGCCGGGAGCGCGCCCGCGACGCCCGCCTCGCGTGCCAGGTGGCCGTGACCGACGCGATCCACCGGGAGCTCGGCGCCGTCGTCGCGCCGACAGTGAGAAAGCCCCTCTGGGGCTCGTGTCAGCTGGTCATCGCGGTACCCCTCGAGCGCCCGGCGGTCGTGGGCCGGGTGCTCACCCTCGCCCACGGCGCCCTGCACCGCTGCGGCGGGATCGCCGGCCGGCGCGTCGAGATCGTCCTCATCCCTCGATCGGAGCCAGGTCATTCCCTCGGCGCACGCGCGGCTTAGGCCGTGGGTGGCGTTCGGGCTGCTCGCGCTGCTGTTTGGCTCGGCGTTCGCGGCCCTCGTCGTCGCCGGCGTCGCCATCACCCACACGCGCGACCTTTCACGCGAGCGACTCCGCGGGGTCTCACCAGGTAGAGGAGTCGCGATGGACCTCAACGAGTACTACGCCGAGCACCTGATCAAGGACCGTCTTGCCGATCTGTACGCCGAGGCGCACCGCGATCGTCTCCGGCGTCTGGCCCGCCCGCCCCACCGTCCGCTGCGGGTGGCGCTGGGCACGGCGCTCATCAAGGTCGGCGCCTGGCTGCTGCGCGACCAGTACGTCAGCCCCTCAGCGCTCTGAGCACCTCCAGCGTGCGCGCCGGCTCCGGCCGGCGCGTGTAGTCCGGGTCGGCGTCGGCCGCCCGGATGATCCCCGCGCGGTCGACGACGAAGCGGGCCGGCATCGGAAGCGTCCAGGAGTCGTCGCCGTTGGCCCTGGCGAGATCGATCCCGAACTTCACGTAGATCTGCTTGAGGTCGTCGGGGAGCTTGAAGACCAGGCCGTACTGAGCGGCGACCTTGTTGCCCTGGTCACGCAGCATCGTGAAGGGCAGCGGCCGTTGATCCTCGGGCTCCCGGCCGGTCCGCTGCACCTGCGGCGAGACGACGGCGAGGCTGGCGCCGGCGGCGGCGATCTCGGGCAGCGCCTGCTGCAGAGCTTCCAGCTCTGCGGCGCAGTACGGTCACCACCGGCCGCGATAGAAGCTCAGCACCACGGGGCCCCTGGGCAGCAGGCCGCTCAGGCTCACCGGCTGGCCCTGGGCATCGGGCAGCGTGAAGCCGGGCGCCCGGTCGCCGATCTTCGGCACGCGCGCCAGGATCCCCGACCGGCGCACGTCCTCGATGCCGCGGTGCATGATGGCCTGGGCCTCCGGTGGAATCCGCGTTTTCGACTGCGCCTTGATGGCGTCGAGCCTTTCCTGGAGCGTCATGCGGCGTCCTCCCGAGTCGGTTGGGCGTGGGGACCCTCAGGCCCCTACCCCCAGGTAGGCCGCCGTCGCTTGCGTGTTCGCGCGAAGCGCGGGCGGCGTCCCTTCGAAGACGATGGTTCCGTGATCGATCACGTACACGCGGTCGGCCAGCTGAAGCGCCATCTCGGCGTTCTGCTCGACCAGGAGCATGCTGACCCGCTCCCGCTTGAGCTCCCGGATCGCGCCGATCACGGTTTCCACTATCAGCGGCGCCAGCCCCTGCGAGGGCTCGTCCAGGAGCAGGAGCTGGGGACCGGTCAGCATCGCCCGGGCGATGGCCAGCATCTGCTGCTCGCCGCCGGAGAGGAAGCGCCCCTTGCGGTCCAGGACGTCGCGGAGGGTCGGGAACCACTGGAGGACCCCGCTCATCTGCCACCGCGAGCCGGGACGGCGCGCGATCTCGAGGTTTTCGCGCGCGGTGAGGTACGAAAAGATTCCGCGGGTCTCCGGCACCAGCGCGATGCCCAGGCGGACGATCTGGTGCGGCGGCCGTCCGGCGATGTCGCCGCCGCGGTAGAGGATGTGGCCGGCGCGGGGCGGGGCGAGCCCCACGATCGAGCGCAGCGTCGTCGTCTTACCGGCGCCGTTGCGGCCGAGCAACGCGACGACCTCTCCGTCCTCCACGCGCAGCGACAATCCGTGCAGGATGTGGGCGAGGCCGTAGTAGGTGTCGATGGCGCGCATCTCGAGGATCACGGCGCGGCGATCCCCCCCAGGTAGGCCCGCCGCACCTCGGTGTTGCGCTGGATCTCCGCCGGCGTTCCCTCGGCGATGAGGCTTCCGAAGTGCATGACGGAGACGCGGTCCGAGATCGTCATGATGATGTCCATCTTGTGCTCGATCAGCACGATCGTATACCGCCCCTTGAGGCCGCGCACCAGCGCCACCATCTTTCGCGTCTCGTCGGGCGACAGGCCGGCGGCGGGCTCGTCGAGCAGGAGCAGGCGGGGCGCGGCGGCCAGCGCGATGGCCAGCTCGAGCTGGCGCTGCTCGCCGTGCGAAAGCTCGCGCGCAACCTGGCCGGCCCTGTCTTGCAAACCGACTTCCCCCAGCGCCGCCCGCGCCCGCGCGGTGAGATCCGGGTACCGGTCGGCCGGCCGCCAGCCGAGCCCGCTCCGGGGGCTGCGCGCGAAGACCGCCACCCAGACGTTGTCCTGAACGGAGAGGGCCGGAAAGACGTTCGTGCGCTGAAAGGAGCGGGCGATCCCCAGGTGGGCGATGCGCTGGGGCGGGGTGCCGGTGATGTCGCGGCCGTCGAAGAGGATGCGGCCCGCGGAGGGCGGCGCCTGACCCGTCAGCAGATTGAACAGGGTGGTCTTGCCGGCGCCGTTGGGTCCGATGATCGAGTGGAGCGTCCCCTCCTCGACGGCCAGCGTCACGCGGTTCACCGCCGTCAGGGCCCCGAAGGCCTTGGTGAGGTTCTCGGTCCTGAGCAAGGCCATCAGGCCCGGGCGACGCGGCGCGGACGCCGCGCCTTCCACCATGTCGCCAGCCGGTCCCAGGCCTCCACCAGGCCGCCCCGGAAGAAGAGGACCACGATGACGAAGGCCACGCCCAGGAGCAGCGGCCAGCGCTGCCAGATCACGCTCACGGACTCCGAGAGCCAGATGAAGACGAAGGCGCCGAGGACGGGGCCGTAGAGCGAGCCGGCGCCGCCGATCAGGGTCCCGAACACCACGTTGCCGGAGAAGACGAAGCCGATGGCCTCCAGAGGCACGATGCCGAAGAGCATGGCGTAGAGGACGCCGGCCAGCCCCGAGAAGGCCCCGCCGATCACGAAGGCCAGGAGCTTGAAGCGCCGCGCATCGTAACCGATGGCTTCGGCCCGCACCTCGTTCTCCCGGATGGCCTGGAGGATCTTCCCCAGCGGCGATTCCACGATGCGCTTCATGACCCCCAACGCGATCACGAAGCAGGCGGCCACGAAGACGTAATAGGCCAGCGGCTCGCTCAGCGGCAGACCCACCAGCGCCGGGCGCGGGATGCCGGGCATGCCGTCCTCGCCACCGGTCACCGAGGTCCACTGATAAGCGGTGAAGTAGAACATCTGATTCAGGGCGAACGTCAGCATGATGAAGTAGAGCCCGGACCGCTGCACGCAGAGGTAGCCGACCACGGCGGCGGTGAGGGCGCCCACGACGACGCCCAGGGCCAGCACGAGCAGGACGTTGACGCCCGCGTGCTTGAGGAGGTAGCCGCCGACATAGGCCGCGGAGCCGAAGAACGTCGCCTGCCCGAAGGAGAGCAGGCCCGTGTAGCCCAACAATAAATTCAGGCCCAGCCCGAAGATCGCGAAGATCCAGATCTCCGTCGCAATCGCGTGCCGCACCAGCACGGGCAGCAGCACGACCGCGGCCAGGATCGCGATCCAGGCGCGGCTCATCGGATCCCGAACAACCCCTGGGGGCGCACCAGCAGCACCGCCGCCATGACGGCGAAGATCACGGCCACCGATGCCTCGGGCCAGACGAGGGCGACCAGGCTCTGGGCCACCCCGATCATCAGTCCGGCCACGATGGCGCCCGGCAGGTTGCCGAGCCCGCCCAGCGCCACCACCACGAACGCGATCCCCAGCATGTCGACGCCCATCAGGGGATTGAGCCCGCGGATGGGCGCCGTGAGGGCGCCGGAGATTCCCGCCAGGTACGCGCCCAGGCCGAAGGCGGCGGTGAAGAGCCGGTGAATGTCGATGCCGAGCAGGGACACCATCTCCTTGTCCTCGATGCCGGCCCGCATGATGGCCCCATAACGCGTCTTCTCGAGGAACAGCCAGGCGCCCAGCACCAGCAGCCCGGCCATGGCCATGACGAAGAGGCGGTACTTGGGGTAGATGGTGATCCCGAGGTCGACGCCGCCGCGCAGGATGGCCGGCGGGAGCTGGCTCATCCCGATCGGGCCCCACACGACGATGATGCCCTCGGTGATGATCAGCGACAGGCCGAAGGTGAGCAGGAGCTGGTAGTCGTGCCCGGCCCGGTACAGCGGGCGGATGCCCGCGTACTCGATGAGCAGGCCCAGCAGCGCGACGCCCAGCGGGGCGACGGCCAGGGCGAGCCAAAAGTTTCCGAGCGCCTGGATGACCGTGTAGATCAGGTAGGCGCCGAGCGCGAACAGGGCCCCGTGGGCGAAGTTCGGGATGTTGAGGATGCCCGTGATGATCGACAGCCCGATCCCCATGAGCGCGTAGAGCATCCCCGTCACGATGCCATTCAGAATCTGGCTGAACAGCAGGCTCGGATTCACGATGTGGAGGCCCGCGCTCTGGGCCGTGGGGGGCGGCGGCGCCGGGGGCGGGGGGGCGTCCGAGACCCGTAGCAGTTGTCGTCGTGGTCGAGGACGGCCCCCCGCCCCCGGCGCCGCTCGCGCGTCACTGGGCTAGAGCGAGCCGATGTCTTTGCAGGCGCTGTACTCGGGCGGCAGCGGCGTCGCGCCCGTGGCCACGATGTCGGCGAAGTCCATCGGGTGCTTCATGGCATCCTTCTTCTTGCAGCGCATGAAGAAGTACGGGCGCAG